>JBPCNQ010000152.1:0-8400 GCA_051001095.1 Thermoleophilaceae bacterium | reverse complement strand
CCCCTCCCCCCCACCCCCCCCCCCCCGACCCTCCCCCCCAGGACCCGGTCATACGCGGTGGGCGTCCCTCCGCGCTGCACGTGACCGAGAATCGTCATACGGCTCTCATAGCCCGTGCGCTCCTCGATCTGGCTCTCCAGCTCCACCGCCACGCCGCCCAGGCGCGCGTGGCCGAAGGAGTCGGTCTGGCCGGTACTCGACGGCCCGCCGCCGCCCTTGGAGACGGCGCCCTCCGACACCACGACGATCGAGAAGCTGCGTCCCTTGTCGTGGCGGCGCCGGATGCGCTCGCACACCTCGTCCACGTCGAAGGGACGCTCGGGGACCAGGATCGCGTCGGCTCCGCCGGCTATGCCGCTGTACACGGCGATCCAGCCGGCGTGACGGCCCATCACCTCCACCACCATCACGCGATTGTGGGACTCCGCGGTCGTGTGGAGGCGGTCGATGGCGTCGGTGGCGATCTGCACAGCGGTCTGGAACCCGAAGGTGAAGTCCGTGCCGCCCAGGTCGTTGTCGATCGTCTTGGGCACCCCCACCACCGGAACCCCGTGCTCGGAGTGCAGTCGCCGGGCCACGCCGAGCGTGTCCTCCCCGCCGATCGGGATCAGGGCTTCGATCCCCTCTCGCTCGAGCGTGGACACGACCTCTTCGGGGCCGCCGTCGTCCTTGAAGGGATTGGTACGGGAGGTGCCGAGGATCGTGCCGCCGCGGGGCAGGATGCCCGAGGTGGCGTCGAGCGTGAGGTCCACCGTGTCGCCGGCCATCGCCCCCGCCCAGCCGTACTGGAAGCCGACGAGCTCGAGGTCGTGGCGGGTGACCCCCGCGCGCACGACTCCGCGAATCACCGCATTGAGACCGGGACAGTCGCCGCCGCCGGTGAGGATGCCCACGCGCGTCACCCCCGCGAGCCTACCGGCCCTCCTCAACTCGGACGAGCGAGTGTCTCCTGCAGCCCTTGGGCCGCCTTGGCGGCCACCCGCCTGAAGCCTACCTGCATCAGTGGATCGAACAGCTTGAGCGGGCCGCTGAGCGACACGTTGGCGTCGTAGGTCACCGCGCTCGCCGCCCCCCGCTTGGCCACCTCGATCACGTCGTCGCTGGTGAAGCCGGAGCTCTCGGCCACCAGGCGAACGCGCGATGGCCGCTCGTACTCGGTGATCTCGTACACCAGCTCGGTGGTGCGGCCGGCGATCTTGAAGTCCAGCGAGAAGCGCGAGCCCACGCCGATCGGACCGCCCTGCTGCAGATCGCGCCCCTCCTGGGCGCCGGGATCCCATTCGTCGGTGTTGGAGAAGCGGGCGAGGTAGTCGAAGGTGTCCTCCTGCGAGCGGGAGGAAGACACGGTGTCCTTGTAACGGGCCATGTTGGGGCTACGAGCACGGCCGCTGCCGAGATCGCGCGCTGTTCGTCAGCCCCGAGCGGCACGGTCCTGGTGGCCCATCCGCTCTTCAAGACCGGGAGGGCGGGCAGCCCCCCGCTTGGAGGTTCGATTCCTTCTGCTCACTGGCCATCAAGCCCGCTCCAGAGCGGGCACCCCGTCTCTTTTCGACTCTGGACCCACACGACTCACGCACGACGGCGAGTTCCGCGGCTCGCGACAAGGGCCTCGTCCGCCCGGTCGACGAAGTCGCCCGAGCAGTCGCCGTCGCGCAGCTCGGCGTAGCCGATGCTGATCGCGCTTCCGGAGCCCGCCAGGTCCGAGCGCAGACGATCAAAGCGCGCTTGTGCCTGGACCAGGGTGACATTGGGGAGCGCGCACAGGAACTCGTCGCCACCGAGTCGCACGAGCAGGTCGTACGAGCGCATGTGGCGCCTGAACCCGTCGACGACAGTACGGAGGAGGGCGTCTCCTGCGTGATGGCCCTCCACGTCGTTCACCGCCTTGAGCCCATCCACGTCGACGAAGGCGGCGACGAGCCGGCCGTCGCTCTCCCGGCGGGCGCGTCTCATCTCGTTCTCCAGCTCCTCGAGCCCGACGCCCCGGCGCCTCGCGCCGGTGAGGTCGTCGTCCCCCGCGCGCTCTCGGTCGCCTTCGGCGTGCTCGCGGTCATCCTCAGCGTGCTCGCGGTCGCCTTCGGCGTGCTCGCGGTCATCCTCTGCGTGCTCGCGGTCGCCCTCAGCGTGCTCGCGGTCGCGCTCCGAGTGCTCACGGTCACTGCCTGCCTGCCCGCGGTCATCTCCGGCGTGCTCGCGGTCGCCCCCCGAGTGCTCGCGATCCTGGCGCGCTCGCGCCCGATCATCCGCTGCGCGAGTTCGGCCGGAACGACCGCGCCCGCGGAGCTCCTCGACCCGCAGGGTGTGCCTGTCGGCGAGATCATCCCGCGCGTCGAGGTCGGTGGCCTCCTGGTCGTGCCCGTCGGCTACCTGGTCGCGCAACATGGAGGACTCGTCGCGCCGCGAGGAAAACTCATCGCGTTGCGAGGAAGACTCGTCGCGCAAGGTCGACGATTCGTCGCGCCGCGAGGAAGACTCATCGCGTTGCTTCGCGATGCCCTCCCGGCTCACGGCCGTACGATCGCGCGAGCGCGAAGCCCGCTCGCGGGCACGCGCCAGCTCAGCGCCCAGAGACGAACCCTGGTCACTGGAGGTCGGCAGGTCGCCATCGCTCAGCGAACCCTCAAGGCGGTTCTCGTCCATCCGTACCGGTCCTTTCGGGCTGCTGGCAGAAGTACGGCACCAAACCTATCGGCGGACGGGGACACGCCGCGTCGTCGGCCGAGGAGGAGCCCACCAGCAGCGATCCGTCGCTACTGGTGGGGAGATCCTCGAGTAACGCGTGAGGAGCTGTGGGGCCGAGCTTGCAGGCGCAGCCGCGCCGTGCCAAGGCTCGATGAGGCACCCCGGATCAGCCGGGCGACGTCGCTGTCGTGCCGTTGGTGTGCGCCGAGGGACCCTCGCCACCCGAACCCGTGAACGGGGCCAGCACCTTGGCGCGGAGACCCCTGTTCAGCGCCACCGCGGTGCCGCCGGCCGCCGCGATCACGGCGATCACCGGGCCCTTGCTGCTCTTGGGCTGCTTCCGCGTACGGCCGGCGACCTGGAAGGCCTCCCGCACCAAAGACGCGGCCTTGCCCGCCTCACGACGAGCCTTGCGGTCGTCGAGCAGCGCCACGATGTCCGGGCGCCCGCGACGATCCGAGCTGCGCGCAAACGCCCTGCGGGCCGATTCGTAGGCCTCGCGCAGATCTTCGCGTGCCTGCTCGTTGCCCACCAGCGCCCGTCCGTACAGAACCGCCGTGCCGGCGGGGGTCCGCTCGACCTTGCGCCTGCCGAGCTTCAGTCCGACCTTGGCCAGCTTGCCCTTCGCGGGGGCTGCCTTCGCCGCCTTGAATCCGACCTTGACGGTCTTGCCCTTGGCTGCCATCTCAAATGCTCCTCTCGTGGGAACGCCTTCCTCTCCAGAGAGCAGATCCGCCAAACGGCCCTGGGGTTACAAGGTCTTGCCTCGCTTCTCCCGCTGCCGGTTCGCCCGAGCGGGACCGGGTATGTCCGCAGGCGATGGCAGCTGTCCTGGCCACCAGCGACAGCCGACGGGAGTACTCCGAGCTGTTCTCGCTCTACGTGCCGGTGGCCGTGGCGGTGATCGTGCTCGTGGCCGTAGCGCTGGGCGTGACGCTGGTGCGCGATCGCGCCGGGCGCGACCGGGCGCCGTCGCGGCGCACGCGCTCGCCCCGGCTGGAGCTGGCCTACGTGGTGGTGCTGGCCGTGGTGGCCGGCCTGCTGGCCTGGCGCACGCTGGAGGGCACTCAGGACCTGGCGCAGGTGACCGCCCGGGCCACCCCCGCGCCCGGGGCCGGGCCCGCGGGGCTCACCGTACGGGCCGTGGCGGCCAAGTGGAACTGGCGCTTCGAATACCCCGGCGGCGTGGTATCCCAGGGCCGCGGGCCCGGGCGCCCGGCCACGCTGGTGGTGTCCTCGGGCGGCGCCGTGCGCTTTCGCCTGGTGAGCACCGATGTGGAGCACGCCATGTGGATCCCCGCGGCCCGCTACAAGTACGACGCGGTGCCCGGTCGAACCAACGTGTTCGACATGCAGTTCGACCCCGATGTGCGCTACGACGCAGCGCGCTGCTCGGAGTACTGCGGCCAATACCACGAGCAGATGCAGTTCAAGGTGGACGTACGCCCGCCCGCGGCGTTTCGCTCCTGGCTGTCGGCGCGTCAGGAGGCAGCCCGCTGACGGCCACCGCCCGACCCGCGCTACCGGCCGCCGACCGCGGCGCGCTGGCGCTGCTCGCCTCCACCGACCACAAGCTGGTGGGCATCCGGGTGGCCCTCACTGCTCTGGCCTTCTTCCTGATCGCGGGCATCCTGGCGCTGCTGATGCGCTCCGAGCTGGCCGAGCCGGGCCTGCAGGTGGTGTCGCACTCGGGCTACAACCAATTGTTCACGATGCACGGCTCGACGATGATCTTCCTCGTCGTCATCCCGGTGGCTCTGGCCTTCTGCGTGTACATCGTTCCCCTGCAGGTGGGGGCGGCGGCTATCTCCGGAGCGCGCTGGGCGCTGTCGGGCTCGTGGCTGATCCTGCTCGGCGGCCTGGTGATGTGGAGCGGTTGGCTGACCCGTGAGGGCGCGGGCAGCGCCGGCTGGTACGCCTACGATCCCCTCAGCGACCGGGCCAACACGCCCGGCGACGGGATGGACCTGTGGGTCTGCGGGGTGACGCTGGCCACGCTGGGCGAGATCATCCTGGCCGCGTGCGTGCTGGCCACGATCCTGCGCCGGCGCGCGCCGGGCATGACCATGTTGCGCCTGGCGCCGTTCACCTGGACCGCGCTGGCCACCGCGCTCCTGGTGGTGTTCTCGTTTCCCTCGCTGGTGGTGGCCATGGGGCTGCTGCTGGCCGAGCGCCACGGGGCCGACTTTCTGGGTCCCATCACCTACCAGCACCTGTTCTGGTTCTACGGCCACCCCGCCGTATACGTGATGTTCTTTCCCTTCGTGGGCATGGTCGCCGAGGCGGCCTCGGTGTTCTCGGGCCGGCGCTTCTTCGGCTACCGGGCGTTCGTGATCGCGCTGCTGGCCTTCACCGCCCTGTCCATGAGCGCGTGGGCGCACCACATGTTCACCACCGGCGCTGTGCCCAACCAGCTGTTCGCACTCACCTCCACGGCGCTGATCGTGCCCGCTGGAGTGGAGTACTTCGACATCATCGGAACGCTGTGGCGGGGAGCGATCCGCTTCACGGTGCCGCTGCTGTTCGTGGTCGGCTTCTTGATGCAGTTCCTCCTGGGCGGGGTGAGCGGCATCTTCGTGGCCTCGCCGGTGCTCGACTACCACGCCACCGACTCCTACTTCGTGGTGGCCCACTTCCACTACACGCTGTTCGCGGGCAGCGTGTTCGGGCTCTTCGCGGGGGTCTACATGTGGTGGCCAAAGCTCACCGGGCGCTACCTGTCCGAGCGCCTGGGCCGCTGGCACTTCGGCCTGACCTTCGTGGGCACGAGCCTGACGTTCCTGCCCCAGTTCGTCTTGGGTCTGGACGGGATGGCGCGGCGCCTGCCCGACTATGCGGCCTCGGACGGCTGGACGGGCCTCAATCAGCTATCCACGGTGGGCTCGTTCCTGATCGGCGTGGGCACGCTGCTCTTCCTCGTGGCTGTGGGCCGGTCGTTGCGTAGGCCCCCCACGGCGCCGGCGGACGCGTGGGATACCGGCAACTCGCTGGAGTGGGCCGCCGGCTCGCCGCCCGCGCGCCACAACTTCGACCGCCTGCCGCCGATCCGCTCCTACGCGCCCCTGTACGACCTGCGCCATCCGGCCGAGGAGCCCGACGACGACGAGCTGGCGCGGGTGCGTGACGCTCCCGAGTCCACCAGGAGCCCCGCGTGAGGACCGGCCTGGTCCCGCTGGTGTCCTGGGGGATCGCGCTGATCGTCATCGCGCTGATGGGCCGGCTGGTCTTCGGCCTCACTGCCCTGCCCACCCTCCTCCTGGCCGGCGCGGGGGCCGGATCGGTGGGGACCGGCGTGGCGTCGTCGTTCACCCGCCGGCGGCGGGCGAAGCGCCCCTCCGAGGAGGGCCCGCACATGGATCCCGAGCTCTCCCTGTCGGCGGTGGCGGTGGCTGCCGGAGGCTCGCTGGCGCTCGTCGGGGTCGGCGCCGGAGGCGCGGCGTTCTTTTGGCCCGGCTTGGGGCTGGCCGCCCTGGGAGCCGGGGGCCTGATGCGCGAGACGCTGGCCGGCCGTGAGGAGCTGGCGGCTCTGGACGAGCGCGACCGCGGCGGGGAGGGACCGGGGTGATCGGCTTCACCCTCGGAGCGTGGCAGGGCGGGCCGCAGTGGCTGGCCCTCGCCGCGGCCGGTGGGCTCTACGCATGGGGGGCGCGCCGGGCCGGCTCGTGGCCGCCGCTGCGCTCGGTCGCCTTCGCCGGGGCGCTGGCGGCGCTGGCCCTGGCGCTGGCGTCGGGAATCGACCCGATCGCGCACGAGCGACTGTCCGTGCACATGGTCCAGCACGGGCTGATCACGATGGTGGCGGCGCCCCTGGCCGCGTGGTCGGCTCCGGTGCGGTTGGCGCTGGCGGTCCAGAGCGGCGCCGCACGCCGACGGACCGGGAAGGCGCTGCATGGGCTGCGGGGGCTGGGACATCCGCTGACGGGCCTCGGCCTGTTCGCGCTCGTGGCCGCGGTGACGCACCTGCCCGCGGTGTACGAGCTGGCGCTGCGCGACCCCGCGGTGCACGCGGCCGAGCACGCGGCCTTCTTCTGGTCGGCCGTGGCGTTGTGGGCGCCGCTGATCGGCGCCGATCCCCTGCCCCGGCGCCTGGGGCCGGTCGGGCGCTTCGGCGTGCTGATGGCCGCGATGGGCGTGATGACCGCCGGTGGCGCCGCGCTGGCCGGGGCGGACACCGTGGTCTATCCCTCCTACGCGGTCGCGGCGGCTCGCCTGGGACTGGACCCGCTCGCCGACCAGGCGCTGGCCGGCGGGATCATGTGGGTGGGCGCGATGGTGGTGATGCTGCCGCCGCTCCTGGCGCTGGCCTGGAGGGCGCTGGCCGACGAGGAGCGCGCCCAGCGCGTCCGCGACCGCCGCGCCGCACCCCGAGAGGGCCCACGGTGAGGATCGCCCGCCTCGCCGCCGTGCTCGGCGTGCTGGCAGGCGGGATGGCCGTGGCCGTGGTGGCCGCGCCGCAGGCGGTGGGACAGCGCTCGGGCGCCGTCGGCCAGCGGCCGGGCCCCGCTTCGGCCGGGCGCGCCCTCTACGCGGACGCCTGCGCGTCATGCCACGGAACCGACGGCCGCGGCGGCGTCCGCGGCCGGGGCCCTTCCCTGATCGGCGTGGGTGCCGCCTCGGTGGACTTCTCCCTGTCCACGGGCCGGATGCCGCTGTCGCGGCCCGGCATTCAGCCCGAGCGGGCCGGCCCGATCTACTCGCGCCGCCAGATCGCCCAGCTGACCGCGTACGTGACCGGCCTCGGCGTCGGCGGCCCGCCGGTGCCCGAGGTGGATCCCGCCCGCGGTGACGTGGCCGACGGGCGCCGCCTGTTCACCGACTCGTGCTCGGGCTGCCACCAGATCCAGACCGAGGGCGGCGTGGCGCCAGGCCTCGTGGCCCCGCCGCTCAGCGCGGCTACGCCCACCCAGATCGGCGAGGCCGTCCGCGTGGGCCCGTACCTGATGCCCAAGTTCGGCGAGCGCCAGCTCTCGAAGACCGAGGTCGACTCGATCGCCCGGTTCGTGACCGGCCCAGGGCGCGACCCCGTGGACCGCGGCGGCTGGGGGATCGGCAACATCGGACCGATCACCGAGGGCCTGGTGGCCTTCCTGCTGCTGGGCTCCGCGCTGGTGATCACCGCCCGCGTGATCGGGGAGCGCACCGGATGAGCCGGCTGGTGCGCAGCGTGCTGCTGTCGTGGGGGCTGGTGCGCGGGCTCTTGCGCGCACCAAGGGCCGGCGAGGACGAGGGCGGGGCCGGCGTAGCTCCCGACTGGGGACCGGACAGCGCCGACGCCGACGCCGATCCCACCCGCCGCGAGACCGGCGCCCCTCCGTGGGCCGAGCTGACGCTGGTCGGGCTGCTGCTCGGCGCCGGGGTCCTGTTCGCCGCCTTCGCCGTGCTGGTGGCGGCTGAGCCCGACACGCAGCTGCTCGGCCTCACCGCCGGCGGAGGGCTGACCTTGGTCGCGGCGGCGCTGATCCTGGCCGGAAAGCGGGTGACGCCCCGGGAGACCGCGGTCGAGGAGCGACCGCAACTGGTCGATCCCAAGGCCGAGCGCGAGCTGGAGTCAGAGGCCGGATCGGGCACGGACGGGGTCTCGCGCCGCAGGTTGATCGTGGCCGCGGCCGGGGCCGCCGGCACCGGCCTGGACGAGGCCGCGGCCCTCCCCATCACCGCGCTGAGGCCCGGGCCCTCGGCCCTTCCTGGACCGCCCTGCCGCGCCCCCCCCCCCCTTCT
>JBPCNQ010000151.1:0-3896 GCA_051001095.1 Thermoleophilaceae bacterium | reverse complement strand
GGGAGTACCCGCCGAAGGTGCCCGTCGAGCCGCTGCGCATCGGCGCCCCGCCGATAGTGACCCCGCCGGCCCAGCACGGTCTGATGCAGACCCTGTTCCCCGTGGTGGGCGGAGTGGGCATGGTCGGCTTCGCGCTCGTCTATGGCAACACCGCCTTCCTCTACATCGCCGGAGCGATGATGGTGCTGCTGCTGGCGTTCTCGATCGGCCTGCGCTGGTCGCAGAAGCGGTCGGCACGGCGCAAGGTCGCCGCCGACGCCCAACGCTACGCGCGCCACCTGCGCGAGCAGGAGGACGAGCTCACCGAGGCCGGCGAGCTCCAGCGGCGCGCCTCGGCCCGCCTCTACCCGGACGTCGAGAAGGTCTGGACGGAGATGGTGCAGCTCCACGGCGTGTGGGAGCGCCGTCGCCACGACCACGACTTCCTGCACGTGCGACTGGGGCGGGGCGCGGTGCCCCTGGAGCGTCCGGTGACACTCGACATCGGGGCAAACCCGCTCACCGAGTATCACCCGGAGTCGCTGCACGAAGCGCGGTGGATGATCCAGCGACGCTCGAGCCTCCCCAACCAGCCGGTCGTGGAGGATCTGTCGGAGGTGGGTGTCCTGGCGGTCACCGGCCACCCTGACAGCGGACGCGCTTGGGCCAGGTCGTTGATGGCCCAGCTCGCGGCCTTTCGCGCACCGCACAACCTGAGGCTCGTGACCAGCTTCGATCCCGAGGACGCGGAGCAGTGGCAGTGGGGCAAGTGGCTGCCCCACCAGCGCCTGGAGCGCCCCGGCGAAGACGGGGCGCAGGCGCCGCCCGCGCTGACACTGGTGCGCTCGGCGACTGAGCTGGAGGCGCTGCTCGAGGGGGAGGTCGGACCCCGCGCGGAGCAGCTGCGCCGCATCGCCGAGTCCGAGCGCGGCGGCCGGGCCGGCCCGCTGGAGGTGCCCACCCTCGTCGTGGTGATCGACGGATACCGCCCCGACCACCCCGCCAACAGCATGCCCGCGTTCCGCGAGCTGCTCTCGCGCGCGCGGGATCTCGAGGCGATCCTCGTCCTACTCACAGAGGCGCGGGAGCTCGAGCCCACCGAGATCGACGCTCGCGTCGCGGTGGCCGAGCACGGGACGGGCTCCTGGCAGCGGTCGGGGCCCAACGCTCCGCTGCGCTCGGACATCGCCCTGGACTCGGCCGATGCCGGGATGACCGAGACGATCGCCAGGTCGCTCGCCCCCCTGCGCCTGAAGGGATGGGGAGATGGTGAGCGCGGGCTCATGACCAGCGTCCGGCTGCTCGATGTCCTCGGGCTGGAGGCGGTCGAAGGCTTCGACCCGCAGGTCGGCCAGACATCCCGGCCGCGCCCGCTCGAGCTGCGCGTGCCGGTGGCCGTGCAGGCCGACGGGGAGCTGTTGGAGCTCGACCTCAAGCAGGCGGCCGAGGGAGGGATGGGCCCGCACGGCATCCTGGTCGGCGCCACCGGGTCGGGCAAGAGCGAGCTGCTGCGGACGCTCGTCGCCGGGCTGGCCGCCAGGCACATTCCCGAGGCGCTCTCCTTCGTCCTGGTCGACTACAAGGGCGGGGCCGCCTTCGCGGAGCTGTCGCGCCTGCCGCACGTCGCGGGCCTCATCACCAGCCTGCAGCGTGACCTCACGCTCGTCGATCGCATGCGCGACGCGCTCGTCGGCGAGCAGCAGCGCCGCCAGCGGCTGCTGGTCGAAGCGGGCGAGCTCGACGACATCATCGCCTACCAGGCCCGCCGCGCGGTCGACCCCGAGCTCGAGCCGATGCCCAACCTGCTCGTCATCGTGGACGAGTTCGCCGAGCTCCTCAGCGCGCGGCCGGAGTTCATCGACCTGTTCGTCTCGATCGGGCGCGTCGGGCGCAGCCTGGGCATCCACCTGCTGTTCTCGTCTCAGCGCCTGGACGAGGGCCGCCTGCGCGGCCTCGAGAGCCATCTGCGCTACCGGATCTGCCTGCGAACCCACTCGGCGCCGGAGTCCAAGATGGTCCTCGACACCCCCGACGCCTACCTCCTCCCCTTCCTGCCGGGGCTCGGCTACCTGAAGGTGGACACCACCACCTATGTCCAGTTCCGGGCCGCGCTCGCCTCGGCCCCCTACCGCGAGCCCGCCGAGTCTCCGGTCAAGGCTCCGGCCGAGGTGCGGGCCTTCGATGCGCTCGGCAGCGCTGCTTGGGGCACCGCCGACGCGGCCGGAGCCCTCCTGGCGAGCGAGCAGAGCCGCACGGAGCTCCAGGTCGTCATCGACCGCCTGGTCGACCGACACGCAGAGGCCCCGTCCGTGCATCAGGTCTGGTTGCCCCCGCTGCCTCCCGTCCAGCCGCTCGACGCGGCGCTGGAGGGCCAACCGTTCTGGGAGGCCGAGCACCGCCCGGAGACCCTCAGCGTGCCACTCGGAACGGTCGATCGCCCCACCGAGCAGCGGATGGATCCGCTCGCGCTGGACTTCACGGGCGCTGGAGGCCACCTGGCGGTCGTGGGAGCGCCTCGGACCGGCAAGAGCACCATCCTGCGTACGCTCGTCGCCTCGTTTGTCTGGCGCTACACCCCCACCGAGGCCCGGTTCTACGCGATCGACTTCGGGGGCGGGCTGCTCGGCACGCTCGCCGGCTCCCCCCACGTCGGCGGCGTGGCCGGGAAGCTTCAGCGCGAGGCCGTCCAGCGGGTGGTTCGCCAGCTTCGGGCGGAGATCGAGGACCGCGAGGAGACCTTTAGGGCGCTCGGGGTGGAGTCGATGGAGGACATCCGCGCGCTTCGCAGGCAGTCGCAGCTCCCCGAGGGGGTCGATCTGCCCGACACCTTCCTGCTCGTGGACGGGTGGGAGGCGTTCAAGCGCGAGTTCGGGGAGGCAGAGCTGCATCGCGAGGTCGAGCAGCTGGCGGCCGACGGCCTGAACTTCGGCGTCCACGTGGTCGTGACCGCCAACCGCTGGGCCGAGATCCGCCCTGCCCTGCTCGACAACCTCGGCGTGCGGCTCGAGCTGCACCTCAACGACGCGGTCGACTCGATCGTCTCGAAGGCGGCGCAGGGGTCGCTGCCCGCCGATGTCCCCGGCCGTGGCATCACCCGGGCGGGGCTGCACTTCCAGGCGGCGCTCCCGCGCGTCGACGGCCAGGCCGAGACGGAGGGATCGACCACCGCGCTCGAGACGCTGCTCGCCGAGGCCGCGACTCGATGGCAGGGCAACCCCGCCGAGCCGATCCGCCTGCTGCCGCGCGAGCTCGACCCCGCAGACCTCCCGGCGCCTTCCGCGGAGGGCATCGCGATCGGGTTGGAGGAGCGGCGTCTGGAGCCCGTTCGCCTCGACTTGGAGGGCGGAGACCCGCACTTCCTCGTGTTCGGGGACTCGGGGAGCGGCAAGTCGTCGCTCCTGCGCCTGCTCGCTCGAGGCGTCGCCGGGCTGTGGAGCCCCGAGGAGGCGCAGCTCGTGGTCGTGGACACGCGCCGCTCACTCGTCGACCTCGCCGGCAGCGACCACCTCCTGGCCTATGCCGGCACCCAGCCGGCGGTCGCCGAGGCAGTCGGGGAGGTCGCGCGAATCGCCGCCGAGCGGATGCCGGGCGCCGGCGTCTCGGCGGCTGCGCTGGAGGCCTCGCAGTGGGAGGGCCCGCGCATCTACATCCTCTTCGACGACTACGACCTCGCGACCGGCCCGGCGGGCAGTCCGCTCGCGCCACTGGTGGACATGCTGCCGCTCGGTCGCGACATCGGGTTGCATCTGGTGCTTGCGCGCCGGGTGGCCGGGACCGCACGGGCGGGATATGAGCAGGTGTTCCAGCGCGTGCGCGAGATCGGCTCACCGGGCCTGCTGCTGGCGGGTGAGCGGGGGGAGGGACCGCTGCTCTCGGGGGAGCGCGCGTCGCCGCAGCCACCGGGGAGGGGGCTGCTG
>JBPCNQ010000150.1:0-9259 GCA_051001095.1 Thermoleophilaceae bacterium | reverse complement strand
GTGGACAGGATCGCAGCCGCGCCGCGTCCTCTGGCCGGCCTCCCACTACGCGCGCGTGTGGGTCGGTGGTGCAGCTAGCGTGCAGCGCATGGCCGTACCCCCACGGATCGCGATCGTCGGAGCCGGTCCCCGCCGATGACGGCCCGCCGAGCGGCGACGAGCTGGCCACCGAGCTGCTGGAGCCGCTCGCGGCGCTCCCGGACCTGGCCGGGCGGCTGCGACTGGGGACGCGGGTCACCTCGATCGGCCGGACGGGGCTGCTCAAGCACGAGGAGATCGGAACAGACGCCCGGGCCGAGGCCGCGTTTCGCCTGCTCGTCGAGGGACCCGACGGCTCGGAAGCGGTCGAGGGCGCCGACGTCGTGCTCGACTGCTCGGGCACCTACGGCAACCCAACAGCCTCGGCGACGGCGGGATCGCGGCCCTGGGCGAGCGCGCACTCGAGGACCGCCTCGACCGTGCGATGCCGCGCTTGGAGGCCGAGCCCGCGGCATGGGCCGGACGCACGATCCTGCTCGCGGGCGTCGGCCACTCGGCCCAGACCGCCGCGCGCGACCTGGCGCGCTTCGCCCAGGACGCACCCGGCACCCGGATCGTCTGGGCGATTCGCAGCCGCCGGCCGGCGTGGGGGACCGTCGAGAACGACTCGCTGCCCGAGGCGCGCGGCACTCAACCGCGCCGCCGCCGAGATCGCCGCCGGCGCATCGCCCGCTTTCGACATCCGGCTGGGCGCGGTGACCGAGCGGCTCGCCGAGCGCGACGGGAGGATCGCCGTCACGTTGCGCCGGCGAGGGCGACGACATCGTCGCCGACCGCGTGCTCGCGCTGAACGGCGCGGTACAGCGACGCGTCGCTGTACCGCCAGCTCCAGGTCCACGAGTGCTATGCGACCTGTGGGCCGATGAACCTGGCCGCAGCGCTGCTGGGCGATGCGGGAGGCGACTGCCTGGCCCAGGTCAGACGGGGGCCGGAGACGATCGCCAACCCCGAGCCGGGCTTCTTCATCCTCGGCATGAAGTCCTACGGGCGAAACAGCCAGTTCCTGCTGCGCCACGGCTGGCAGCAGGTCGACGACGTCTTCGGCTCAGGGGCCCTCGGCTCCGCCGGGATGCGCTGACAGCCGCCCTACGCCCGGGATGAAGCGCCCGGTCCGAGCCGTAGGCCTCGTAGGGAGCTCCGAAGCGCTCGCGCAGTCCCCGGTCCTCGGCGCGCGCCGTCGCGGACAGGCCCGCGAGCAGCACGAGCCAGCCGGTGACGGCCATCGCATCGGGGGCCAGCAGGACGGCGGCCAGCCCCGCCCCCAGCATCGCCACGTAGGCCAGGTTGCGGACGTGGGCGAACGGTCCCGAGGTGATCGGCTGAACCCCGCTGCCCCGCGAGGCGATGTCGGCCACCCACGCCCCGTCCATCGTCTCCTGGGCCCAGACGACGAGCAGCGTCGCCACCGACGCGAGCACGAAGTCGACGGCGTGGGCACTTGCGGAAAGACGCATCAGCACGCCCGGGCCGCCGGCGCTCTGAAGGGCCGGGCCGCCCAGCAGCAGCATGAACCCGAGCGCGACCAGCACGTCGGCCACCAGCCACCATCGCGGCCGAGCAGCAAGGCGGGGTCCCAGCCGCCCGCGTTCGTGGCGCAAACGGAGGCGCAACGCGCGCAGGGGAAGACGATGACCAGGAAGGCGCCGAGGAGGACGAAGGCCAACGCCGGCATCGCCGCACACCCTAGGTAGCCCGCCTCCACCCGTCGCGGCGAGGCCTCCTGTCGCGTCGCACCCCTCGAACGTGGTTCAGACGTCCTCGAAGCAGACGACGTCGCGACTGGCTTTCGCGCGGTACAGCCGCTGGTCGGCCCGGAGCACGATCCGAGCCGGGGAGTCCCCGGCGCCGTCCCAGTGCGCCACCCCTACGGAGACCGTGGTGCGGGCCAGGACGACATCGCCCCTGTGCTCTTCCCCGACCACCCGGCGGATGTCCTCGGCCACCGCGACCGCGCCGTCCAGGCTCGAGCCCGCGAACAGGATGCCGAACTCGTCCCCTCCGATTCGCGCGACGAGGTCGCTGTCTCGGGCCCGCAGGCGAAGAACGTCGGCAACGGCCTTGAGGACGGCGTCGCCCGCCGCGTGACCCATCCGGTCGTTGACCTCCTTGAGCCGGTCGACATCGCACAGCAGGATGGCGGGTGGGCCCTGGCCGCGAGCGGCCCGGGCGCACTCCCGAGCCAGCGTCTCGTCCCAGGCCCGCCGGTTGGCCAGCGCGGTGAGCGGGTCCTCACGACTCTGGCGATCGAGCTCTTCGAGGAGCTCGACGCTGCGCGTCTGCTCGCGCTCGAGGGCGGCTCGCGCGTCGAGCTCGCGGCGCTGGATCCCCTCACAGTGGGCCTGTCCGAAGTAGGCGATGACCGACGCGGTGGCGAGGTAGAAGGCGACGGTGGCGACCCCGGTCGAGTTAAACGGCGCCGGCGCAGTGAGCAGGGCCAACCCGAGCGCCGACCAGGTGATGCCGATCGCCGCGGCGGTGTAGCGTGGCGGCCAGACCAACAGGAACGCCGTCGCGTAGATCGCCAACGAGATGCCCAGCGCGTAGGCGGCGTACTGGGTCTCCACGCGCGGGATCATGAACGCGATGGTGATCTGCACCGCCGCCACGATGGCCAGCACCAGCACCTCCGGCCGGCGGCGCCCGAAGCCGGTGAAAAGCGCTCCCAGGCAGGTGGCTATCGGCACGAGCGCCAGGAGCCGGAAGAGCGCGAACGTACCGGCGTGCTCCGGCTCGACGACGTAGTCGAAGCCGATCCAGGCGGGCATCGCGACGATCGCGACGGCGCCGCCCACGATGCCGGTGGCTCGGGTGGAGGTCTTGACCTCCGCACGGAAGCGATCCCCGAGCTCAGGGTGTAGGGCAGCGGTCATCAATGCTGGGGGGGGAAGCCTGCCTTCTCATCGGCGCGCCGGCGCCACGACTTGAGGTCGGGCTTCAGCGACAGCGCACGAAGCGCCGCGAGACCGAGCGCCGATTGCCCGCCGCATCGACCGTCACCACGCGCACCATGTGGCGCCCGCGGCTAAGCCTGCCCGTGCGCACCACCACGCTGTAGCGCTTCTTGTGAGTCAAGCGCAGTCGGCGGCGGTCCCGGAACAGGCCTCCCCGGCGCAGGCGAGACCCTTCCCGTACCCGTACCCGGGCGCGGAAGCCGCGCCGCACGCAGCGCCGGCGCGGAACCCCGATCACGCGGGGCGCCAGGCGATCCGCCCGCCGGACCCCCGGGCCGTTGTACACGTCGGAGCCGAAGGCGCGCAGGCCGCATAGCCGAGGTGGCCGAGCCCGAAGATGTCCTCGGTGCTGCGCAACAGCGAGTAGTGGTTGTACGGGGTCGTGCTCACGGTCCCGGGCTTGACGTAGGGAGAGAGCAGCACCGCCCCGATCCGTCCCCCGCCGGGCCCCGGCGTGAGCGCGCCCGGGTTGGGCGTGTTGGGCCCCGGCCTCTGGTCACAGCACGCCGAGGCGTCGGCATTTCCACCGGGTCCGGCCTCGGCCTCGTCGAAGGTCACGATCACCAGGCCCCCGTCGCGGTAGGCGGGCGAGCGGGTGATGCGGGGGATCCAGCTGCGCAGGAAGGCGTCGGCGCTCTTCGGGCCGCCCGGGGCGGCCGTCGACGCAGGGCTCGTCGTGGCCGTCGTTGCACAGGTTCGGCGCGATGAACGAATAGGAGGGAGTCGTCGAGGCCGAGGCCAGATCGCCGGGAAGGCGGTCCAGAGGGACGTCCCGCTGTCCGCACATCGGCGTGTCGATGATCGAGTGGAAGTACACGAACGGGTTGTGCCGGGCCGCGTACTGATCGCCCACCTTGGCGCTCTGGGTGTCGTCGGGCGCGCCGATCGCCGGGCGTCGGCAGGTGGACGGCTGCGCCGGGTCGTTGCCCATGTCCTCCATGTAGCCCTTCCAGCCCAGCCCCTTCTCGGTCGGCTGGTTGGCGATCGTCCCCCCCGGAATACACGCACCCCTGTCCCACCGACTGGCCCTCGCCGTCGGTGAAGCCCGGGCCGAAGCCGGTGTAGAGCTGGCAGTCGGACTGGGTCTGGAGGTTGGACGCCTGCCCGCTCACCAGGGCGATGTAGTTGCCCAGGCTCAGGTGGGTGGTGTCGAAGTAGTTGGGCAACGAGAGACCCTGGCTGGTCAGCGTGCGTGCCAGGTAGGGCGCCTCGGACCGGGGGCCGAAGGTGGCCGAGGCGTTCTCGTTCTCGAGCACCACGATCCACACGTGCCTGATGGGCGGCGCCGCCGCGGCGCTCGCGGGACCGGCCACGGCCAATGCCGTGACGACGAGGAGGCCAAGGGTCCGACCACGCGCTTCATCCCAGGCAAGGTACCCGTGTCCGAGCGCGATCTTGCTGCACGCTTGTGAACGTCGCGTCCGGGTACCATCAGGCGATGCGCACGGTCGTCGGTCTGGTGCTGCTCGCCTGCTGCCTGGGGGGTCCCGGCGCGGCCCCCGCGCAGGTTCCGGCGCCCATCGCGCCGCCGGCTCCCGCGCCTGCGCCCCGCATCGCGGCGGGCGTGACGTCGGTGGGCGTGTCCCTCGGCGGGCTGACCGTGCCAGAGGCGGCCGCCAAGCTGCGCGGGGTGGCCCAGCCCAGGGCCCAGCGGCCGTTGCGGGTGGCGATCGGCCGCCGCACCTTCATGCTCACCACCGGGCGGCTGCGGCTGCGCTTCCACGAGCGCTCGACGGCGAGGAGGGCGCTGAAAGCCAAGCGCGGACGCAAGGTGGCGCCCGTGGTCGGATACCGGGCCGCGTCGCTGTCGGCGTTCGTGCGGCGGGCGGCCCGGGTCACCTCGCACAGAGCGCGCAACGCGAGCATCCGGATCACGATTCGCCGTGTCCGCGGCCGCAAGGCCGTCTATGGCCGGCGCATCGATCCACGTCGACTGGACCGGGCCCTGCGGCGACGCGTCGTCGATCCAACGCTGCACCGTGGGGTGCGGCCCCGGCTCCGGCGCGTCCGCCCGGCCGTCCGGCTGATCGACCTGCGCCGGGCAAACCGGACGATCCTCACCATCGACCGGGGCGGCCACCGCCTGCGCGTATTCCGGCGGCTGCGCTTCGACCGCTCCTACCCGATCGCGGTCGGGGCGGCGGGCTTCGAGACCCCCACCGGGGTCCGGCACGTCCTCACCCGCGAGGTGAATCCATCCTGGACGGCGCCGAACCGTCCATGGGCCGGCTCGCTGGCCGGCCGGACCGTCCCGCCCGGCTCGCCCGACAACCCACTCAAGGCGCGCTTCATCGGCTTGGGTGACGGCATCGGCATCCACGGCACCGCCGCGTCCTTCTCCATCGGCAAGTCGGCGTCGCACGGCTGCATCCGCATGCACGTGTCCGACGTGGTCGACCTGTTCCCGCGCGTCCCCCGGGGCGCGCCGGTGCTTATCCGCTGAGCCTCCGGGCCCAGATCCCTCAGATCGTGACGGGGTGGGCGCCCAACGCCCCCCCCCGATGGCATTCGAGCACCGCGTGGCACAGCGCGAGGTCCTGGATGGCCAGACCGGTGGAGTCGAACAGGGTGGTCGCCGCGGGCGAGGAGCGCCCGGAAGCCGAGCCGGTCAGAACGGCCCCGAGCTCGGTCACCGAGCCCCGGCCGACCAGACCGGCCGCCACGGCCCCGGTCAGCTCGCCGCCGTGCGAGGCCTGGTCCCACTCGTCGCAGAAAAGCTCGCACCGCTTCACCGCACCCACCTCGGCTTCGGCCTTGCCGGGCCCGTCGGCCCCGAGCATGTTCAGGTGCACCCCCGCGCGCAGCGCATCGGCGGTCACGACCGGCTCGGCCCCGGGGGTGACGCAGGTCACCACGTCGCAGGCCAGCGCGTCGTCCAGCGAGCCGGCCTCCCAGCCCAGCTCCCCGGCCAGGGCGCCCGCGGCCTCGGGGTCGGGGTCGAAGCAGACACCGGGCCCGTACTCGGCCGCGGCCAGGCACCGGGCCGCCCACGTGCCGTGCAGGCCACAGCCCACGATCCCCGCGCTCGAGGCATCCTCTCGGGCCAGCTCCTGGGCCGCCACCGCAGCCACCGCTCCCGTGCGCAGGGCGGTGACCGAGCGGACATCGATCAGCGCCAGCGGCTCTCCGGTCTCGGCGCTGGAGACGCAGATCACGCCCATGACCACCGGCAGTCCGTTTGCGGGGTTGCCGGGAAACGACGTGACCCACTTGAGGATGGCCAGCCCCGACCCGCGGGCCGGCATGGCCCGGAAGTCGCCGTACGGCTCGGCGGGCAGGTAGACCTTCGAGGGCATCTGCCACTCGCCGGCGGCGTACTCCACGAAGCCCTGGCGGACGCGGTCGATGGCCTCCAGCGGCTCGATCGCGGCCAGCACGGAGTCGTGGTCAAAGACGGGGATCGCGGGCACGCGCCGAGGTTAGACGGGCGCTAGATTCGAGGCCGATGGCCGACAACGGGCACCAGCACCCGCCGCGCCCCCGGATCGAGATCGCCCGGGCGGCCGCCTCTCCCGAGGAGGCGGCGGTGATCGCCGCCGCGCTGGAGCAGTTCCTGCGCGACACCGCGCCGGTGCCGGCCGCGCCCGCCACCGAGGTCAGCCCGTGGCTGCGCGCCGGAATGTACGAGAGCGTCGGCCTCGACCCGGCGGGCCCGAGCCCCTGGGGCGACACCGAGCCCTGGGGGCGCTGAGGACAGGCTCAGTCAGGTCCCGTGGGGCGGCGCGTTGCGCGGAGGTCGCCCAGCCCGGTCAAGAAGGGGTTGCGTGCGTCGTGCATACTCGGTATACATACCCAGTATGTCCATCCGCCAGAGCCTTCTCGCCCTACTCCAGCAGGGCCCCATGTACGGCTACCAGCTGCGCTCCGAGTTCGAGTCGCGGACCGGCGGCACCTGGCCGCTGAACGTCGGGCAGGTCTACACGACCCTCTCGAGGCTCGAGCGCGACGGGCTCGTCGAGCCGGCCGGCGAGGACGCGCGCAAGCACGTCTTCTACCGCTGCACGGAGGCGGGGGCGGCCGAGCTTCGCGAGTGGTTCGAGCGGCCGGTCAGCGTCGAGGGCCGTCCCCGCGACGAGCTGGCGATCAAGCTCGGCCTGGCGGTCGGGTCGCCCGGTGTCGACGTCCGTGCGGTCATCCAGGGCCAGCGCACGCACACGATGCGCACGCTGCGCGACTACACGCGCCTGAAGGCGGACGTCGCGGAGACAGACCTCGCCTGGCAGCTGGTCCTCGACTCCCTGATCTTCCACGCCGAGGCGGAGGTCCGCTGGCTCGATTACTGCGAAGAGCGGCTCGAGCGCAGTGCCGCGGAAGCCGCGGGGCCGGCGCCCCGGGACGGGCCGGTTTCGCAGGCCGAGGGGCCGGATGGCGCGCTCGCGAGGAGGCAGGGCCGATGACCGCGAGCGAGACCCAGGCGGCGCTGCTCGAGCTGCGCACGGTCAGCCGCGTGCACGGCGAGGGGCCGACGGCGGTCCACGCCCTGCGCGGCGTGAGCATCTCGGTCGCCGCCGGGGAGCTCGTGGCCGTGATGGGTCCCAGCGGCTCGGGCAAGTCCACGCTGCTCAACCTCGCCGGCGGGCTTGACTCGCCGACCGGCGGTCACGTCGCGGTAGAGGGCATCGAGCTGGGCGGGCTCGGCCGCGGGGAGCTGGCCGCCGTGCGCCGCCGCTCGGTGGGATACGTGTTTCAGGAGCTGAACCTGATCCCGGTGCTGACGGCGGCCGAGAACGTGTCACTGCCTCGCGAGCTCGACGGCATGGGTCCCCGCGCGGCGCGGGCGGAGGCGCTCGAGGCGCTCGCCGAGGTCGAGATGGAGGAGCTGGCCGGGCGCTTTCCCGATGACATGTCCGGCGGCCAGCAGCAGCGGGTGGCGATCGCGCGGGCGCTCGTGGGCCCCCGCCGGCTGCTGCTCGCAGACGAGCCGACGGGCGCCCTGGACTCCCATACCGGCGAGGCGGTCCTGCGGCTCTTGCGCGCGTGCTGCGACTCCGGCGCCGGCGGCGTGCTCGTGACCCACGAGGCCCGTCACGCCGCGTGGGCCGACAGGATCGTCTTCCTGCGCGACGGCACGGTGGTCGACGACAGCGCGATCTGCGCAACGATGTCTCGGCGGTCCTTCGCCGCGTCCGGAGGGGGGAGCGACTGCGAATCACGGTCGCAGGCCGCGATGCCGCGGACCTGGTGCCCATCGACGAAGCGCCGACGTGGATGGCGGGTGCCCGTGCACACGAGCTGATCACGGACGCACAGGCCGACGCGGGCGTCCCAACCGAACTGGCCGACGCCTTCCCGGACCCAACGGTCCAGCTGTAGGGCGACCGCCTGCGCGCCGTGCTCGACACCTCGGTCTACATCGCCCGGGAGCAGGAGCGCCCTCTCCGCAAGCTTCCGGAGGAGGTCGCCGTGAGCGTCGTGACGCTGTCGGAGCTCGCCACGGCGTGCTCGCCGCCGAGCACCACGCCCAGCGTGCGACACGGCTCAGTACGCTCGAGACGGCGAGGCGCCTGGGACAGCCACTGGAGATTGACGAGGCGGTCGGCGACGAGCTCGCCCGCCTGCGCGTCGCGCTCAAGGCGATCAACCGCGCCATGAAGGTCATGGATGCCTGGATCGCCGCCACTGCGATGGCCCACTCCGCGGCCGTGTGCACGCAGGACAGCGACTTCGAGGCAGCACAAGAAACGGGCCTGCTTGGGGTCATGCCGGTGTAGCCGGTTCGGGCCTCGGCCCCCAATAGTGGTGAAAGGCGGCAGGATTTTGCTACTTTCACGCGATGGAGCCGACCAGCACACCGCCGGGCCGCCAGGGCTCGCTCAAGAACCCGGAGACCATCGAGAACGTCCCGGGCCACGTGATCCCGATCCTCGAGCGCGAGTTCGACGACTTCGACAACGAGGCGGAGAAGTTCCTCGGCGGTGTGACCGAAGAGGACACCTTCATCAAGTTCCGCCTCAAGCAGGGCGTGTACGGCCAGCGCCAGGCCGACGTGCAGATGGTTCGCGTGAAGCTTCCCATGGGCGGGGTGACGCCCGACCAGATGGATGCCTTCGCCTCGGTGGTCGAGAAGTATGCGCCGCTGGACAAGGCGCACATCACCACGCGCCAGAACATCCAGATGCACCACATCCCGCTGCGCGACGCGGCCGCGCTGATCCGCGAGCTGTCGGACTCCGGCCTCTCCTCGCGCGAGGGCTGCGGCAACACGGTGCGCAACGTGACCGGCGACCCGTGGGCCGGGGTGTGCGAGGACGAGCTGTTCGACATCACCC
>JBPCNQ010000149.1:0-4634 GCA_051001095.1 Thermoleophilaceae bacterium | reverse complement strand
ACATCCACGCCCACCACCACGCGGTGCGCCCACGTGGCGAGCGCCTCCTCCAAGAAGGCCGCGTCGGTATAGGCGGCCGTGCCCACCACCACGCGCTCGGCCCCGGCCGCGAGCGCGCAGCGAATCGCCGACAGCGAGCGCAGGCCGCCGCCGTACTGGACCGGTGCCCCGAGCTCCCTGGTGATCCGCTCGAGGTGATGCAGGTTGGCCGGCTCCCCCTCGCGCGCGCCGTCCAGGTCCACCACGTGCAGGTAGCGCGCGCCCGCCGCCACGAACGACCGCGCGGCCTCCAGCGGGTCGTCCGCATAGATCGTCTCGTCGTCGAAGCGCCCCTGACGCAGGCGAACGGCCCTGCCGTCGCGGATGTCCACGGCCGGGAGCAGGATCATGCGGCAGTCCTTGTGCCCAGGCCGGCGAAGTTGCGCAGCAGCGCAAGGCAGTAGAGCCCCGCACTCTCAGGGTGGAACTGGGCGCCGTAGACGTTGCCGCGCGAGACCACCGAGGCGAAGGTGGAGCCGTACTCGGCGGTGCCGAGCAGGTCTTCCTCGTTCGCGGGTCGGGGCGCAAAGGAGTGCACGTGGTAGAAGGGCGCCGGGTCGCGCAATCCCTCGATCAGGTCGGCCTGGCGCCGCCAGGAGACCGGGCTCCAGCCGATGTGGGGCACCTTCAACCCGGGCGCCTCCAAGCGCTCGACGGTCCCGGCGAGCAGGCCGATGCCCTGCGCCCCGCCCAGCTCGGTGGTGCTCTGAAAGAGGAGCTGCATGCCCATGCAGATGCCGATGATCGGCACACCCGTCGTGCGGCGCTCGTGCAGGAGCTCGTCGAAGCCCAGCGAGCGCACGAGCTCCATCGCCTTGGGCATGGCCCCCACGCCGGGGAGGACCACGCCGTCGGCACTGCGGACCTCGCCGTGGTCGCGCGTGCGGACGGCGCGCGCCCCCACGTGGTCGAAGGCCTTCTCCACCGAGCGCAGGTTGCCCATGCCGTAGTCGAGGATTGCCACGGTGGGCGGTGCGTTGTCCTCGCGCAGCATCACAGCAGCCCCTTGGTGGAAGGGACCCCGGATTCGCCCGGGTCCATCGACACGGCCTCGCGCAGGGCCCGGGCGAAGGCCTTGAAGGCGGCCTCGACCATGTGGTGGGTGTTGGTACCGCGCTCGATCGTCACGTGCACCGTGAGCTTGGCCGAGTTGGCCACCGCGCGCAGGAACTCCTCGAGCAGGTCGGAGTCGAAGTCGGCCACCGCTTCGGCGGGCAGCTCGCCGTCGAAGGCCACGTAGGCGCGCCCGGAAACGTCCACCGCACAAGATGCCCGCGCCTCGTCCATGGGCACCACGGCGCTGCCGTAGCGGCGGATGCCGGCGCGGTCGCCCAGCGCCTCGTCGAGCGCTCGACCCAGGACGATGCCGGTGTCCTCCACCGTGTGGTGGGGGCCGGTCTGCAGGTCGCCCTCGGCGCGAACGTCCAGGTCCAGCCCGCCGTGGCGGGCCACGGCGGCGAGCATGTGGTCGAAGAAGCCGACGCCCGTGGAGCGCAAGCCCTCGCCCGAGCCGTCCAGCTCCAGCGAGAGCTCGATCTCGGTCTCCCCCGTCGTCCGCGATACCTCGGCGCGGCGGGTCACGCGCGCCTCTGCATCGACTCGGCGTGCACGGGAAAGCCCTCGGCGCGGGCGATCGCCGCGCCGGCCGGCGCCAGCCGGGCGGCGGAGTCGCCGGGAAAGGTGACACGCGCCATCCGGCGCCGGAAGGTGGCCGCCGAGAGGGCTGACTGGAACCGCGCGGCGCCGCCGGTGGGCAGGACATGGTTGGTGCCGGCCACGTAGTCGCCAAACGCGGTCGCGCCCGCTTCGCCGACGTACAGGCAGCCGGCGTTGCGCACGCTTTCGGCCACTGCCTCGGCGTCGCTCCCCACGAGCTCGAGGTGCTCGGGGGCCACCTGCTCGGCGAGCGAGAGACCGTGCCGGATGTCGTTCGCCCTCGTCAGGTGCAGGGCCGCATCCGTGACGCTCGGGCGCTGTGAAGCCAGTCCCTGGACGGCGTCCTCGACGGCTTTCAAAAGCGCGGGCAGGGGGGAGATGACCGCCACGAAGCTGTCAGGGCCGTGCTCGGCCTGGGCCAGCACGTCGAGGGCGATCAGCTCGGGATCGGCCCCGTCCGAAGCCAGCACGATCAGTTCGCTCGGGCCGGCGATCCCGTCGATACCCACCTTCCCGACCACCTGGCGCTTTGCCTCCTGCACGTAAGGGTTTCCCGGTCCGGTGATCACGTCCACGGGTGCGATCGACTCGGTGCCGTAGGCCAACGCGGCGATCGCCTGCGCTCCGCCCATCCGGTAGACCTCGGTCACCCCGCACAGCACGCAGGCGGCCAGGACGACCGGATGGGCCTGACCGTGCGGGCCGGGCGGCGCGCACACGGCGATCTGGCGCACCCCCGCGGCGCGGGCCGTGGCCGCGCACATCACGACGGTGGACGGGTAGCAGGCCCGGCCCGCCGGGGCATATACCCCCACGCGGCCCACCGGGATGTCGGCCACTTCCACGTGCTGGCCCTGGGGCAGATCGACCGCCACCGTGTCGCCCAGCTGGGCCTTCACGACCGCACGGACATTGGCTATCGCGATACGCAGTCCGGCGAGGACGCCCGGCTCCAGCACACCGAACGACGACTCGAGCTCGCGATCGTCGACGCGCAGCCGGTCGGGGGCCACCTCTGCGTGGTCGAACCGCTCCGTGTAGGCGCGCACGGCCTCATCGCCGCCGCGGCGGACGTTCTCCAGGATCTCTGCCACCTGCTCGGCCACGTCCGCCGCCGGCTCGGGGCGGCTCAGGGAATCACGCACGATCCTCATGGCCCCTCGCCCCTGATCTCGGTGACCAGCCGGTCCATCGCCTCGGCCTTGAGCTTGTGCGACACAGGGTTGGCGATCAGCCGCGCCGTGCAGACGGTGACCTCCTCCAGTACCTCGAGGTCGTTCTCGGCCAGCGTCCTGCCCGTGGCGGTCAGGTCCACGATGCCGTCGACCAGGCCGGTGAGCGGAGCCAGCTCCACCGACCCCTTGACCTCCACGATCTCGGCCTGGCGACCGGTCTCGGCGAAGTGGGCGGTGGCGATCTTCGGATACTTCGTGGCTACCCGGATCCGCCCCAGGCGGCGCAGGGCTTCTGCCAGCGCATCGTCGCCGCGGCGGGCGGCCACCACCATCTCGCAGCGACCGAAGCCCAGGTCTAGCAGCTCGTAGACCTCACGCTCGGGCTGCTCCAGCAGGACGTCCTTGCCTGTGATCCCGATGTCGGCCGCGCCGTGCTCCACGTAGGTGGGCACGTCGCTGGGGCGCATGGTCACGATGCCCGCGTCCTCGAACAGCAGCTTGCGGTCGTTGGCCCTGACTTCGGCGGTGTCGATTCCGAGTCGATCGAGCAAGTCGAGGGTGCCGGGAAGCAGCGCGCCCCGCGGCACCGCGATCGTCAGCCGGGCGGCAGGGTCCCCGGGGTCGGTCATCGCAGCCTTTCCTCTGCGGCCCGCGCGATATGCACGCGCTGGACATCCAGCCCCACGCCGCAGGCCGGCCGCGGGGTGCCAAAGCGCCCGACCAGGTCGTCGTAGCGCCCGCCGCCTCCCAGCGTGAACCCCACGGCCGGGTCGTAGACCTCGTACACCGCGCCCGTGTAGTAGGTCAGGTCACGCACTAGGCCAAGGTCGATTATCACCCGGTCGGCCACCCCCCGGTCCTCGAGCGCCCCGTACAACGTCTGCAGGCCCTCCACCGAGGGCCCGGCCCCCTCCGACGCACGCTCCAGTACCTCGGGACCACCGCGCAATTCGGGCAACCGGGTGAGCAATCGACGTGCGGAGTCGGGTAGCCCCAGCTGGGCAACCCGCATCTCCAGGCCCACCATGTCGCGTGCCGACAGGCGCTCCAGCAGATCCACGTGAACCTCGTCGGGCACCTCCAGGTCGTGCAGCAGGTGACGGTACAGCGCCCCGTCGCCCAGACCGATGCGGTGACGGGCGAGGCCGGCCCGGTCAAGCGCCGCCAGAAGCAGGCCGATCACCTCGGCCTCACCTTCGGGCCCCTCCACGCCGATCAGCTCGGCGCCGGCCTGCAGGAACTCGCGCTGCTGACCGCTGCCCCTCCGCACTGCCCGATAGGCGTGGGCGAAGTAGCACAGGCGCAGGGGTCCTCCCTCGGCCCGGTAGCGCGTCGCCGCCACCCGCGCGATCGGAATCGTCATGTCCGAGCGCAGCGCCAGCACGTGGCCCTGCTCGTCGAACATGCGGTAGCCGGCCCCCGCGGCGGCGTCATCACCGGCGCGCAGCACCTCCTCGTACTCCAGCGCCGGTGTCCAGACCTCCCCGTAGCCCGCCGACTCGAAGGTCTGGCGCAGGCTCTCGGTGATCGCGCGCACCTCGCGCATCTCGTCGGGCAGCATGTCGCGCGTGCCCGGCGGGATCGGGTGTATCAAGGGGAGCCCTTTGATGCCATCGACGAGACGGGCATCCCTACCCGTCCCGTAAAGGCCATCGACGAGACGGGCATCCCTACCCGTCTCGTAAAGGCCATCGACGAGACGGGCATCCCTACCCGTCTCGTAAAGGCCGTCGACGAGACGGGCATCCCTGCCCGTCTCGTAAG
>JBPCNQ010000148.1:0-3367 GCA_051001095.1 Thermoleophilaceae bacterium | reverse complement strand
ACGAGCCCACGATCACCGAGGTGGTGTCGGCCTACCTCAAGCGAGCCGGCTACTCGACGCGTGTGGCGGGCGATGGCCCGCACGCGCTCGAGCAGGCGATCCTCGACCGCCCCGACCTGGTCGTGCTGGACCTGATGCTTCCCGGCATGGACGGGCTGGAGGTCCTGAGGCGGCTGCGCGACCTGGACCGGATCTCGGTGATCCTGCTGACGGCCAAGGGCGACCCCAGCGATCGCATCATCGGGCTGCGGCTGGGGGCCGATGACTACGTGGTCAAGCCGTTCTCGCCGGCGGAGCTGGTGGCGCGGGTGGACGCCGTGCTGCGCCGTGTGGTCCCCCAGCCCGAGCTGGAGGAGCCGATCGCCTTCGACGACCTGGAGCTCGACCCCGTCGGGCGGCGGGTGACGATCCGCGGCGAGGAGGTGCAGCTGACCGTGCGCGAGTACGACCTACTGCTGCACTTCGTCCGCCATCCCGGGCAGGTGTTCTCCCGCGACCAGCTGATGGACGCGGTGTGGCAGTACTCCTTCTACTCGGATACCTCCACCGTCACCGTGCACGTACGCCGGCTGCGGGCCAAGATCGAGCGCCACCCCTCCGAGCCGCGCTGGCTTCAGACCGTGTGGGGCGTGGGCTATAGGTTCCAGCCGTGAGAGCATCGCTCGGGCTTCTGCTCCTGCTTACCGGTGCGCTGGCCAGCGGGCTGGCCTTCTGGATCGCCTACGGGGCGCAGGACGGGCTCACGATGGCCCTGCTGATGGTGGCCTGCGGGGCGCCGGCGGTGGTGGGGGCGCACGTCATAGCGGCCCGCCGCCGTTCGCTGGGCGGGCTCTCGCGGCAGTTCGCCGCCGGCGTGGGAGTGAGCGTCGCCCTGACGGTGATCGGAGTGGCCGCGATCGCGCTGCTCATGTTCGTCTCGGCCCACGACGCCTTCACGATGGCCGTGCTGCTGGTCTTCGCCGGAGGTCTGACGGGCTACACGGCCTCGGTCCTCGCGCGCAGCGTCATGCACGACATCGAGGCGGTGGGCGAGGGGGTCCGGGCCGTGGGTGAGGGACAGCGTGAACTGGCCATCGAGACCGCGGCCCACGACGAGATCGCCGAGCTCGCCCAGGCCGCGGAGGCGATGGCGCGACGGCTCGGGGCCACCGAGGCCGAGCGAGAGACGGCCGAGGGGGCGCGGCGCGACCTGATCGCCGCGGTCTCGCACGACCTGCGAACCCCCCTCACATCGCTTCGCCTGCTCGCGGACGCGATCGCCGACGATGTCGGGGACCAGCAGACGAGGGCGACCTACCTGGCGCGCATGTCGGTGCACATCGCCTCGCTGTCCTCCCTGGTGGAGGACCTGTTCGAGCTCTCCCGCCTGGAGGCCGGCGAGATCCGCTGGTCGATGCAGCGCGTGGCGCTCGGGGAGCTTGTCGAGGAGACCGTCGAGGCCATGCGTCCGCAGGCCGAGACCCGGCGGGTCGACGTGCGCGCCGAGGTGAACGGCGATGTGGCCCCCGCGCGGGCGGACCCCGAGAAGCTCCAGCGCGTGCTCTTCAACCTGATCCACAACGCCATCCGGCACACCCCGGCCGACGGCAGCGTGACGGTGGCGGCCCAGTCCGACGGCGACAGCGTGGAGGTGGAGGTGGCCGACACGGGGGAGGGCCTGGCGCCCGCCGAGCGCGAGCGCGCCTTCGAGCCGTTCTTTCGCGGCGGCGACCAGAGCGCGCGCTCGGCCGACGGCACCGGCCTGGGGCTCACGATCTGCCGCGCGATAGTGGAGGCCCACGGCGGGCGGATCTGGTTCGCGGAGTCCGACGGGGGAGCACGAGTCCGCTTCAGCCTCCCCAAGGCCACGCAGGCATGAGGCCCGGCGAGCCGTTCCCCGACCTCGATCTGCCCGACCACACGGGCCGCCCGCGGCTGCTCTCGGAGCTGGCCGGAGGCGATCCGGTGGTTCTGCTCTTCTCGCGCGGCTGGTGGTGTCCCAAGGAGCAGCGCCATCTACGCGCGCTGACCGCCCTGCAGGACGAGATGGAGGTGGCCTACTCGCGGATGGTCGTGGTCAGCGTCGATGCTCCCGATGTGCAGTCGGCCTTCCGTGCCGGCCTCGGTGCGCGCTTCACGTTCCTGTCCGACGCCGAGCGCGCATGGCTGCCCCGGCTGGACCTGCTCGAGGAGTCCGACACCACGCACGAGCCCTACCGCCCGACCTCGTTCACCCTCTTTCCCGATTTGACCGTGCACCGCCGCTACGACGGCTTCTGGTACTGGGGGCGTCCCTCGGCCGAGGACCTGCGCCGGGACCTGCGCCAGATCTCCGGCCAGGTCCGGGACGACTTCGAGCGCTGATGGGCGGGCTGCCTCGAGGCGCGGCGTGGATGACCTTCGACGGCCATGGGTTGAGTGCCGGAGAGAGCGGGAGCGGGCTCGCGTTCATGGTCGACTCGCGCTGCCTGGAGGGACCCTCGGTGGCCGACGCCGAGGCGTGGGTGTTCGCGCCCGATGACGGCGAGGACGGTGTCCCCTACGACCAGCCCGAGGTGCAGGGGGCACGCCGGGACGCGCTTGCGTGGTGGTACGGGATGCTCGGCGACGCGCTGGTCTGTCACACGACCCTGGCGCTCGACGAGTCGCTTTGCGCGGGGGCGATCACCGTCGTCCGGGGCCAGGTGCCTGTCCGACCAGAGGACGACCCCTTCAGCCGCCTCTACGCGCCGAGGTGCGTCCCCTGCGACCTGTTCGGCCTCGTAGCCCCGCCCCCGGGGCCGGTTCTCGAGCGCTACGCGGGCGCCCCGTGGCCCGGCGGGAGCTTCGGTCATGGCTGAGCAGAGGTCCCTCGGTCTGAGCCAGGAGCCGACGGGCCACGCCCTCGATCGTGCGCTCGCCGTAGTCCATCTCCGCGGCGCCCCCGGTGAGCACCGCGATGGCCACCCGGCGCCGCCCGCGCTCAAGGTAGGCCGCCTGGTGCACCAGCTCCCCGCCCGAGTCCGGCCGCCAGCCTCCCTTGAAGTAGGTCCGCCAGCGCGGCCGGGAGGCGACGGGGATCCCCCAGGTCTGCTCGGCCATGATCGTCTCCAGGAGATCGCGCTCGAGCTCGCGGTAGCGCGGTGGCGTGAGGTCGTCCAGGGCCAGGAAGAAGCGGACCTGGTCGGCCGCCGTCACCCCCGCCTGCGGCCACTCACCGGAGATGGAGAAGCGGGTCATGCCGGCCGCGCGCCCCAGCGCCCGGATCTCGGGGTCGCCGAGCTTGCGGTAGATCACGTCCGTGGACCCGTTGTCGGAGAGGCGGATCATGTAGCCCAGCCTCTCCCGGTCGGAGCCGGGGATCGCGGCGTCCGCGCGCGCCGCCTTGCGCAGGTAGGCCACCAGGATC
>JBPCNQ010000147.1:0-3950 GCA_051001095.1 Thermoleophilaceae bacterium | reverse complement strand
TCTTCGTCGGCGTGTTCGTGGTGGCGATTGTGGGCAACGCGGCCGAGCACTGGGTGGCCGTGCTCGTGGCGGCCAAGGACAAGATGGACCTGGCGGTGGGCATCGCCATCGGCTCCAGCGCCCAGGTTGCGCTGTTCGTCGCGCCGGTCCTGGTCCTGCTGTCCTTCGTGGTCGGTCCCAACCCGCTGGCCCTGGTCTTCAACGGCTACGAGCTGGGCGGCCTGATCTTCGCGGTGCTGGTGGCCAACTTCCTGACCCAGGACGGCGAGTCGAACTGGTTCGAGGGGGTGCAACTGCTGTCGCTCTACGCGGTGCTGGGCCTGGTCTTCTACTTCGCCTGAGCGGTGGGCTGGTCGGATTCGGTTCGCTGGCCGCGCTCCTGGCGCTTCACGTCCGCATCCGGGTCGTTTCGATCGGCGATCACCGAGGCGACTATGCCCGCGGTGAACAGCACGGCGATGATGGCCAGGCTGGCCAGCGGGCCGATCTTGACCACATCCTCGATCAGCAGCTTGACCCCGACCACGCCGAGGACCACCGCGATGGTCTGGTCGAGGTAGCGAAAGCGCTGGATGAGCCCCTCCACCAGCACGAACAGCGCCCGCAGGCCCAGCAGCGCAAAGACGTTGCCCATCCAGATCAGGAACGGGTCGCGGGTGATGGCGAAGGCCGCCGGGATCGAGTCGATGGCGAACGCGATGTCGGCGAAGACGACCGCGGCCAGGCACAAGAAGATCGGAGTGGCGTAGCGTCTACCGCCCTCGGTCACGAACCAGTGCCCCTCGCGGAAGTCGTCGGTCACCGGGTAGAAGCGCCGGACCAGCCGGACCATGAGGTTCCTGTCGGGGTCGACGTTCTCGTCGACTCCCTTGTAGATGCGAAAGGCCAGCACCAGCAGCGCCCGGCCCAGTGCATAGATCACGAAGTGGAACTGGTCGATCAACGTGACCCCGGCGAGGATGAACACGCCGCGCAGCGCCAGGGCGGCGACGATCCCCCAGAACAGCAGCCGGGCCCGGCGCTGCATGGGCACGCCGAAGTACGAGAACAGCAGCAGGAAGACGAACAGGTTGTCGAGCGAGAGGGAGCGCTCGATCAGGTACACGGTGCTGTAGAGCACCGCATCCCCGCTGCCCTTCACGGCGAAGACGACCGCGGCCGCCACGGCGCTGACCACCAGCCAGCCGACCGACCAGGCCGCGGCCTCCTTGAAGCTGGGCTCGCGTCCGCGCGCAAAGAAGTGCAGGTCCAGCCACAGCAGCACGAGCAGCACCGCGACCAGGGCGAGCCACGGGGCTAGGGAGGAGAGCACCACCTGCGCCTCACGCTAGCCGGGGACGACCGCACGCGGGACGGGACTCAGCGGCTCAACAGGGCGGAGCAGCGCGAGAGCGCCTGCGTGTCGCCCGGCTTTGCCTTGTCGAGACAGGCGCGGTAGCGCTTGAACGCAGTGGGGCCCGGCGTGGCCATCGTGCCTCCGCCAGAGGGCGCGGGCGTGGTGGTCCCGGGGGTGGGAGGAGTCGTGGGCGTGATGCCCTGCGCGCCTCCTCCCAGGGCGCCGAGCGCCGCCGCTCCCCCGAGCTTTTTGGAGAGGTCGCCGATCGGCCGCGACTTCGCGGGCGCCTCGATCGTCTGGCCGCCGTTGGCCTTGGTCAGGTCGAGCGAGAAGCGCAGCGACCCGCCGGTGATCCCATTGGCACGGGAGCGGTCGGACTCGGGAACCGACAGGCCGAGGTTGGCCGACATGCGGTGCACCAGGCCGTCGTCCTTGCCCACGTAGATGTCGAAGCTGGGGTCCTTCACGGTGTCGGCCGCCTGCCCGAGGTCCTTCGGGCTCAAGGGCTGCGGCGTGGTCTGACCGCCCACGGCGTTGGTGCCCTTCCTGGCCAGCCGGTTCAGGTCTCCGAGCAGCTTCTTGACATCGATCCGCGCCGTCACGTGGTCGGTCTGGACCCCGCCGACCTTCTCCTCGTCCTGCATCTTGGCGTCGCGGATCCATGACGCCGGATCGATTCCGAGCGCGTTCTTGTCGCTGCTCTTGCCCTTGTGCCTGCGCAGCCGGCGGTTGGCCTGGGCCACGTCGGCCGCGGGCTGCTCGTAGTACTCGCCCCCGAACTTCAGGAACGCGCGACCGCCGGTGGACAGAAAGCCGGTCTGCACGGACTGGCCCTGCCCCTGGGCGCCGATCTTCAGATCCAGGTCGACCTTGGGAATGGTGTCCCCGCCCGCGACGTAGGTGCCGGAGGCCTGGATGCGGACCGGCTTGTCAAGACTCCGGAGGCCGTCGATCTTCAACTCGCCGTCCAGGTTCACGTCGGCGCTCTCGATCGGCTTGTGAAACGCCCTGGACAGCAGGTCCGTGGCGTCGGCGTCGTTCCCGGCCGAGCCGCTTCCGCAGCCGGACACCGCGGCGGCGCCCGCGACGACCGCGATGGCCAGCAGGACGACGGCGGCGCGACGTCGAAGGATGCTCTTCGTGGGCAGCGAGCGCATCATCAGGCGGACCCGGCGGAGAGTAGCGGGAGGAGCGCAGCCCGGGCATTGGCCGGGCGAGCACCGCACCGAGACTCTCCCGGGTGGCGTCCTGGGCGACTGAGTGCAGCACGCAACTCCGGGGCCTTCCCTAGGTTGGTGCACGAGATGACGGGATCACAACGCAGCCTCCTGGCGCTGGCGGTAGTCGCGGCGGCTCTTTGTCCGGCGGGGGCGGCCCAGGCCGGAGAAGTGCTGCGGGTGGATCGGTCGGGCAACGCCGCGAAGATCGACGACCCGTTCGTCCCCTCGCGTGCGGAGGGGGACCTGGGCAAGGTGCCGCGGATCAGAACCTCCACTCCCCGCGCGGGAGCCTCGGCCAAGAAGATAGGCAAGAAGGGACCCACGCGCGGGCAGAAGGCGGTGTCCAGGGCCTTGGACTCCGCGCTGAAGCGCAGAAGCATCTCGCGGTCGAAGTACAAGCGCTACAAGCGCCAGTACGCGCTCGCACGCTCGCGCCGGGCGAAGCTCAGGGGCCAGCGGGCGCGCGAGCTTCAGAGCGTGATCGCCACCGTCGAGGCCATCGCCCTGCGCCGGGAGCTGACCGCGTCACGGATGGCGCCGGTCTTCCTCATCCTGCAGCGCAACACCGAGTTCTGGCGCCGCAGCCCGTTCCCCCACAGCCGCGGCTACGTGCAGTTCCCGGGCAGCCAGATGCTGTTCGAGTACTACGTAGGCGAGGGACTGCAGCTCCAGCCGCTGGCCAACTTCAAGAAGGCCAACGCTCTGCACGGGGCGTGCGTCAAGGACACCGGCGTGGCCTGTGACAAGGGTGCCTTGACCAAGCTCCTTCGCGAGATGGTGGCCACCAGGGTCTCGCGCGGTCGCTTCAAGGCCTACGAGTACTACTTCGACTTCGGCGGCGGCAAGCCGCCCTGGATCAGCGGCATGGCCACGGCCACCGGGATCCAGGCCTTCGGACGCACCTCCCAGATTCTGAGGCAGGGCAAGTGGCGAAAGTACGCGGCGGAGACCTTCCGCGCGTTCGACACCCCGGCGCCCACCGGCGTCGCAACCCGGGGACCGCTGGGTGGGACCCACTACCTGCAGTACTCGTTCGCGCGGCGTCTGTTCGTCATCAACGCGTTCCTGCAGTCGGTGATCGGCCTGTACGACTACGCGGACATCACCGGCGATCCCAGGGCCGCCCGCCTGTGGCGCCGGGCCGAGCCCGAGGCCCGCGCCGAGCTGCCGCGCAACGACACCGGCGACTGGTCGACCTACTCCTACCGCGGGCGCGAGTCCACCCGCGAGTACTACGACCTTCTGCTCGAGTTCTCCGCCGGCCTGTGCCACCGCCTGCACACCGATGTCTACTGCAACACCACGCGCAACTTCCGCGACTACATATCCAAGCCCGCCGATCTCCAGCTGGTGGGGCCCGCCACCGCCACGAAGGGCGAGGAGACCCAGGTGCG
>JBPCNQ010000146.1:0-15157 GCA_051001095.1 Thermoleophilaceae bacterium | reverse complement strand
GGTGTTGGTCATTCGAGGCCCCCTATCGGCCTCCTCGGACAGCGGCCCTATTCCGCCGTCCTGGTGCTCAGCATCCTGACGCTGTAGCTCCGGATGTGCAAGCGACGGCACTGCCCCGGCTCGTCGCACCTGCCCCGGGAACCCCGCCAAGCGTCGCAGCTGCGACCAAACCGGGGCAGGGGCGACCGCGGCGACGGCGAACAGCGCGGCCATGGAGACCTTCACCATCCGTGCCGCCGCCGAGCGCTGCGAGGTCAGCTACCAGCTGATGCGCAAGCGCGTCGACCGCGGGACCGTCCGCACCGTCAAGCGCGACGGCGTGCGCCTCATCCCTCGCCCCGAGCTCGAGCGCGTCGGTCTGTGGCCCGGCTCGCAGCCCGAACTCGCCGCCGGCCAAGAGCTGGAGCACCTCCGCGCCGACCTCGCCGCCGCCCGCGCCGAGCTCGAGACGCTGCGACCGATGCCCGCACAGCTCGACGCCGAGCGCCAAGCCCGCGAGCTCGCCGAGCAGGCCGCGTACGAGCAGCGCGCAGCCGCGATGATCGCTGAGGCGAAGCGCGAGGTCGCTCAGCGCGAACTCGTCGCCGCGGCGACTGCCCTCGAGCCGCTCACCGATGGCGGGCTGCTGACCGGGGTACGAGCGCTCATGAGGCTGCGGCGCAGTGAGCAGCCTGAGCCGGCCGGCAGCGAGGCCGCGGAGCGCCGGGGGGACCAGCAGCGTGAGGCCCCCGCGCGAGCGCTGGCCAGCGGTGTGTGACGACAGCCTGGACGGTGCCGTCACGGTTGCCCGCCAGGCCGAATGGTGACGCGAGTTGGAGGCGGGGCCGCCAGATCGAGTTCTCGGCCCGGGCGCCCAGGGACACCAGCGTGTCCCTCTCCCAGGGGCCCCTCGGAGGACGCCCAGCGCGCTGAACACCGGACGGGATAGGTCGGTAGTCTCTCCGGAGGTCGACTGTCGCGCTGCCGCTCCGCTACCTCGATGAGCCGTTCTCTGCGGCGTTCCGAGCGCGGGGGTTGGGATGGTGCTCTAGTGACTTTTCAAGCGCGTCACTTCAGTGTGTAGTGCCTGATCGTCCGTAGCTTGGAGGGTTTTCCTTCTTTCACGGAAGGTCCTACCTTCCTTGCCGCGGCCACCCGCCGTTTTCCCCGTGGCGCCGCCGGTTTCGGCCTCCTGATGGTCCTCTAGGCAGTTGCAAACCCCCGCGCCGCCAACGTGCCGGGCTGCCGCCATGTCCCGCGCTGCCTGCGTCGCCAACTCCCGCGATAGGCCCCCGTCTGGCGGCCAACCCCCGTGAGGGGCGAGCGCTTGGCGGCCAACCCCCGCGCCATCCGGGGACACGTCGGCGTCGCCGCGCCGTGGGAGCGCCGACGGGAGGGTCCGCGGGGCACGCAGACGCGCCCCGCGGCGCTCACAGGGCCTCTAGATGGCCCTCAGAGGCGACTCGCGAGACCGGTGGCCCTGACGCGCGCAGAGCGAAGCCGCCGGGCTGCGGCGGCTAGGAGGAGACTGAGGGTTGGGGGGGCGGCCCGCTGACGACCGCGCGGGTGGTCTTAGTCCGCGGCCGGGTCGTCGTCGGCGTCCGCGCGACCCTGCTGGCGGCGCTGGGCGGCCGCCTTGCTGGGCTCGAACGGGCCGGCGTCACGGGAGGCGGCGGCCGCCTCGCCCAGCGAGCGCTGGATGGTCTGGCGCACGAGGTCAGCCTCGCGCTTGGCCGCCTCCAGCCCGACGCGGCGCACATGTTGGCCGTCGAGCTGGTCCGGCGACACGCCACGGGCGGCGAGGATGGAGTGCCGGCGCAGCCGCGCTACGGCACCACGCAGGTCACCCGGGCGCTTCGGCGGGCTCTTCGTCGTCATCGCCTTGGCGGTCGGCGACGACGCCCGGCGAGCGGGATCGCAGGCGAAGGCCGGGATGCTCGTTCCGGCGTGCGTCCGGCGCGCGAAGCCCTCGCCCTCGTGGTAGCGGCAGTCGGCGTGCCACAGAGCAGTGAGATCGTGGCTGACGATGAGGGCGGTGCGGTCCGGGCGCTGGCCAGAGAGCCCGAGCGTGAAGAGGGTGGGCGACGCGAGATAGAAGTACACGCGGCCGTCGTAGTCGTCGCGGCCGTGGCCCTGCACGAAGGCGTACGTCCGGCGGGCCTGCGGGCGCAGGTGGGCCCAGACGTCGAAGTTGACGAACACCGGCCGGCGCTTCGAGTGCGCGAGCTCATCGCGGACCCACGCGGCCAGGTGGATGCGGATGGTCGCGATGCCCGGGCAATCGCCGTGCTCGGCGGCGTGCAGCTCCAGCAGGTCAGCGCCACCATCCTTCGCTGCGGCAGCGAGCGCGTCAGCGTACGCGTCGGCCGCCACCCAGCGGTCACCCACCCGACGTTCGACGCGCTCGATCGGCGAGCTCGGGATGGGGTGCGCGTCGCTGGGGCCACTGGGCTCGGGCGACCTGCGGTCGCGGACGTCGGCGCTGATCTCGAGGGCCTCCAGGTCGGCGAGCAGGCCGTGCACCCAGACGACGTCCTTGCCGCCCACGCGCCGGCGGCCGGTGAGCAGCTGCACGAGCTCGCCACCGGTCACGTCGACGTAGCCCGCGTCGTCGCCAGCACGGGAGTGCCACAGGCCACAGGCGGCGGCGATGAGTCCGAGATGGTCGGGGCGCAGCGTGAGGGAGCATTTGACCGTGCCCCAGCGGTCGGTGCCGTCGTTGCGGCCCGTGCGATGGGTGTTGGCCGAGGTCGGCAGGCGCAGCGCCAGCGAACGCGGCAGCTTGCCCAGCACCCCCTTCAGCCGGGTCTCTCGTCGTAGGCCGTGCGCTCGTTCGGCGCGCGCGCGTCGCGCGGGCGGCGCCCCGTAGCCAACCTGATCGAGCAGCTGCAACACCGGATCCGCGAGCTCCGGCCGCCACGCCTCGCGGAGCTCCTGCCGCTCGCCGTCGGTTAGCGCCGACGGGTGCAGACCGTCGAGCTCCGCGGCGATGAACCGCGCCGCCGACTTCATGTGGAAGTCATTGGTGGCGCGGTCTATGCGTTGACGCAGGTCGTTGGGCACCACGCCACGCCGGCGCTTCAACGCCTGGCGGGCGCGGCCCTCGAATGGGGCAGCGCCGGCAGCCTGCTCGGGCACCGTGGCCGCCTCCACTACTCGGCCCTCCCAAGGGGCCCGCGACGCCGCACGGCCTGGGTTCGCGCCCGTAGGGCCGGCGACGCCGCGGTCTGCTGGACGCGAGCGTGCGCGCGGCGCGCCGCATCCACCCCCCAGGCGACTCCCAGCGGCGAGCCGCCAGGCTCTGCCTGGGCTCGGGACCGTCCGATGCGGGGGGTAAGTTCGTCCACGTTGAAGCACGACACAGCGAGCCCGGAGACATGGGCCACGCACGTCGGGTTCTTGCGGCCGCCCCACCTGCTCGCCAAAGCTTTCTGGGGGCGGTCGCTTTCGTAGGGGGCAGGGCGCCTAGCTAGACGCCCTCCCCGCGGTCCAGGACGCGCCCCGGGCACCCACCGGCGCCGGCGCTGTCACCACGCGCGAAGCGGGCACAAGCGGCGGCATAGGGAGGCCGTGAGAGCCGGGCGCGAAGCACTGGTGCGCAACCTACGGAGGTTGCCGGACGGAAACCGCGCGAACGGCGGAAGCCCGCCTATCTGCGCCGGGCCGGTATCCGTCCCCCATAGGCGTTAGGTTCCCCCCTGTGGCTGGCGCTGTTCTGCAAGGTACGAGCGGGGTTACCGCCGACGAGCTCCGCCGCCAGCGCGACGCCGCTGGCCTCAGCACCTACGAGCTCGCCGACCTTCTCGGTGTATCACCGGCCGCCGTGCAGCACTGGGAGGCCGGCCGTCAACCGGTGCCCCGCGGCAGGGTCAGCGAGCTGCGTCGTGTGCTCGCGCGCCAGGCACCGGCGGCGCCGGTGCCACCCCTTCTCGCCGATGAGCTGCGCCAGCTGCGGCGGCAGGCGCAGCTGAGCCAGAGCGATGTCGCGCACCTGCTCGGCGTCACCCGCGAGGCCGTGACCGCTTGGGAGCGCGGCGTGAAGCCGGTGCCTGAGGCCCGTCGTGACGTGCTGCGCGAAGCCCTGGCCGCCCAGGTGCCGGCCGCGGCGCTCATGCGCGCGCTTCGCGAGCGGGCCGGCTGGAAGCAGGCCGAGCTCGCTGAGCGCATCGACGTCGCCCAGACGACGGTCAGCAAGTGGGAGCGCGGCGACAAGCCCATCCCGGCTGAACGCTGGCCGCGGATCCGCGAGGTCTTGGCGGCCGCCGAGCCCGACATCCGTCCCGTGCACTTCCAGCTGCCGGTGACTCCGGAAGACGTCCGAGAGGGCGTGCGTCGGCTCAACTGGACGCTGCGTGATCTGGCCGACGCGCTCGGCGTCCCGCGGGGAACGGTCGGGCCGTGGGCCAGCGGCGCCGCGCAGGTGCCGCCCGGGCGCTGGGCGCAGGTGCGCGAGGCCTTCGGGACCTCGGTGCCGGTCCGGGAAGCGGAGGCGCGTGACCGTGTGACCGAGGCCCTGCCTCTCGTGCTTGCGGTCATCGACGCCGAGCCCGGGATGGGTCGGCAGGAGGTCGTCCGGCGCGTCGACGCGCCCGAGCCGCACGCCCGCGGCGCGATCCTGCGCGCCCTGGAGCAGGGCCGCGTCCACGAGCGGCAGGTGCCGCGCGAGCGCGCTGACGGCGTGGTGCGCTACCTGCGCACCCTCTTCCCAGGCCCGCGGCCCGCCGAGCTGCCGCGCGTCGATCGTGCCGACGTCGTCGCCCCCAAGGCCGTGGCCGAGATCGAGGCTTCTCCGGGCCGCAGCCTCCGTTCGGTCGCCGAGGCGCTGCCCTACGACCGGCGCCTGGCCGAGCGTGCTGTTGCCCGAGCGGTGCGGCAGGGCGCGGTGCACGAGCGCGGCGTGGTCAGGCACACGAGTCGCGGCGCCCGCGTCGCTGCGGGGCTCTTCCCGGGCGCTGCGCCGCCGCCGGCGACGCCCATCGCGGGTGGCGTGCTGCGTCGGCTGCGTGAGCGGCTGGTCCTCGGCCAGGCCGAGCTCGCCGAGCGGCTGGGCGTGACTCCGGCGCTCGTACGGCGCTGGGAGCGCTCGGAGGTCCCGCCCGCCTGGCGAGACGCCATCGGGGCGGTCCTCCGCCCCCTGGGCGCCGAGGCCGACACCCGGGAGGCCGACCTGCGCCGACGCGTCGTCGAGGCCGTGCATGCGCAGCCCGGGGTGCCCCGCTGGGGGGACCTGCCTCGACACCTGCGCTCGATCGAGCGCTCCCACCTCAGCCAGCTACTCGACGCGCTCATCGCCAGCGGTGAGCTGCACGAGCGGCCGATGGACAACGGCCACGGCGCCGGCCTGTTCGCCGGGGCGCCGCCGCCCGAATGGGAGCCCGGGCCGCCCATCGAGGCCGACGAGCTGCGCGCCATGCGTGAGTGGGCCGGCCTGCCCCAGAAGGAGCTCGCAGGGCGCCTCAAAGCCAGCGTGGCCAGCGTCAACGCCTGGGAGCGGGGCACCAAGCCCGTGCCCGCCTACCGGCGCGCGCAGCTGCGCCAGGTGCTCGCCGAGCGCAAGCCGCCTGAGCCCGCGCCCCTACGGGCCGACGAGCTGCGCGCCGAGCGCCGGCGCATCGGCTGGAGTCAGACCGAGCTCGCCACCCAGCTCGGCGTCCGACAGACCGCGGTGAGCACGTGGGAGCGCGGGGAGGTGGTCGTGCCCGCGCGCTACCGAGACGAGCTGCGTGCCCTTCTCGCTGCGGCACCCAGCGCACCCCGTGTGAGCGGCTCGGAGCTGCGTCGCTGGCGCCGTGCGCAGGGCCTTACCTCCCAGGCGGTCGCCGAGCTCCTCGGCGTCGCGCGGACGACGGTCGTCGAGTGGCAGCAGCGCGGCGTCCCGCGTGAGCGCGCCATGGCCGTGCTCGAGCTGATCGGCACCGAAGCGCGGCCGGCGCAGGTGTCCCTCTTTCGCGTAGAGGGGCGGGCGGTCGCGGGCCAAGACGCGCGCCGCGGGGGGGCCTCACGCCCGCCGTCGGCGCCACCGGCCGATCCGTCCATCGGATCGGTCCAGGGCCTCGTCCACAGGGCCTCAGATCGCCTCTAATCGCGTCGGCGCCGAGCCGGTTAGCGGCGGTGAGCGCCAGTCGGACAGGACTTGTGCCCAGACAACGCGCGCCGAGGGGCGACGGGCGCTGGCCCTGCGCTCTCTGAGAGGGCAGGGCGAGGCCGTGAGAGAGGGGCCGAGGGAGCCCTGGGGTCTGCGAGGCGGTTCGCGGCGGGGATCCCGGGAGTGGGGCCGGGATGAGCAGCCTGCCCCGGCCGTGCCCTGGCGTGGCGCAGCTGCGACGGTGGCGGGGCAGGCCGGGGCAGGCCGGGGGATCCGTCAGCTGCCGGTGGCCGGAGCTCGGCGGCTGCGCGTGCGGCGGGGAGCTGGGTCCTCGTCGAGGGGCAGTGCGATGGGCAGCGCCTGGTCGTCGAACACGGCGTGGAGCTCCAGCCGGCCGCCCAGGGCGGTCACGTAGCGGCCGAGGGTGGAGAGGTTGACGTCGCCGGCGCGCTCGATGCGCGAGACGTTGACCTGGGAGACGCCGAGCTTGCTGGCGAGCTGCTGCTGGGTCAGGTGCACGGCTTCGCGCATCTGCCCCAGTCGCACGGCCTCCTGGATGGCGGCCTTGTGCTGTTCGACCCGGGTCCGGCGCTCGGGGTCGGCGTCGACCCGGGCGCGGAGGGCGTCGAAGTTCTTGGTCTTCCGGGTGGCGCTCATGGTGTTCCTTCCTCGGCCAGGGCTTGCAGGTGCTCGTCGAAGAGCCGGTCTGCCATGGGCACCATGCGCTGATACCACTCGCTCCACCGTCCGCTCTTGTCGCCCCCGATGAGCAGGATGGCGACGCGACGCGGGTCGAAGGCGAACAGGACGCGCAGGTGCCCGCTGGGCGGGCGCAGCTCCTTCATGTGCTCGTGCCGCGAGCCCTTGAGCGTGTCCACGAGTGGCCGTCCGAGCCCCGGACCAACGTCCTCCAGGACCTCGACGGCGGCGGTCACGCGCTCCTGCTCATCTCCCGTAAGCGCCTCCCACCAGTCCTCGAACTCGTCCGTGTACTCGACGACCCACGGCACCAACCCCCACTATAAAATGCCTACCTTCTATAAGTCAAGCATTCTAGAGCCTGTTTGCACCCCCCCACAGATCGCAGGGGCCTCGAACCTTCGTCGCAGAGCCGTAGCGCGGCCGTCCGAGGCCGCTCGCCGGGGGCAGCGTTGCTGCCCGAGCTCTAGATCGGGATGGGCATCACGCGCGGGAGGTGCGGCGCCCCCATGCCCACGGTCCTGGCGAGGCCGGTCAGCGCGAGCGCGGCCCCCACGAGCACGAGCGCGATGGTGAGGAGTCCCTGGGAGGAGAACACCCAGCCGATCTTGGAGGCAAGCTCCGCGGCGGCCTTCGCGGCTTCGTAGCCGGCCTTGACCACGTCTCCGGTGGCGTTGGCGTCGGCGGTGGTGAGGGGGCCGAGGATTCCTCCTGACGCGTTGTCTGACCCGCCGTGCGGCATGGGTCCGATCACGTTGAGGTGGTTGCCTGAGAGGCCGTGCAGCACCCTCGAGACCTCGGTGCCAGCGCCCATGACGGGCGGTCCCGAGGGCCCCCAGAAGCCGATCTCCGCCCAGCCGGCGGGCGCGCCACCGTTGTTGACGCTGGAGGCTCGCGCGGTGTGCGCGATCACCTGCCCGGCCTTCACCTGGCCGGTGGTGGCCGCCAGGGTGTGGCCGAAGTAGAGCGTCCTGCCCTTCAGCGGCCCGGAGGTCACCCTGAGCAGCGGGAAGCGGGTGCCGAAGCCGCCCCCGCTCGTCGACGGGTTCGGGCTCGCGATCGTGATGACGCCGTCGTAGGGGGCCAGAACGGCCGAGCCCGGCGAGGCCTGGAAGTCCTGGCCCTGGTCGATGCGCTTCCAGGAGAACTTGCCCACGATCGGGAAGACCGACGACAAGTGCAGGCTCATGGCGTGGCCGTTCTCGCGGCGTCGTCGGGCTCCAGGGCGATCGTGGCCATCGGGTTGGGAGTGACGAGCGCGGTTCTCGTCGTCCCCTCCGGCAGCCCGTCGTGCACGACCTGGGCGATCCGGGCGGGGCAGCCGAGCGCGTGGAGCTCGGCGGCGGCCGCTCTCACGTCCTCTGTGGTCCCGCCCCAGTGCAGGGGCGTGGTGTAGGTCCCCCGTGTGAGCCGCTTCAGGTGGTGGCGCGCGGCAATGGAGAGCAGGTGCGAGAAGGCGTCGACCGCGCCGCGCACGTGTGACCCGCCCGAAGGGGGGCGGTCGTCCGTGGGGGCGTCGCTTGCGGCTGCCATCAGGCTCACAGTAAACCCCTGCACCAGAAGGGGTACAGCGGGCCTCGCAAGCCGCGCGATGCAGTCACGCTCTGGCGAAATCGGGCTCTCGCGCCGTCCGGGGTCCCCCTTACAGTCACGCTAATGCTCAGAAGCGTGACTGCGACTCTCATCGGGCACGCCGACCAACCCAGGAGGCCTCTCTATGCCCGCTGACCACCGGCTCGCGCTCGTCCTGGAGCGCGAGCGCGAGACGAAGACCAAGGTGCGCTACGACCCCGCCGACGGCCAGCCCGCCGTCGGTGCGATCTACCTGGACAAGGAGACGGCCGCGGCGCTGGGCACCCCGAAGCGGCTGACCGTCACCCTGGCCGCCGAGGAGGCTGCCCCGCTTTCGCCCGCGGCGTGAGCGTGCGCGCCGTGGCTGTTCCGGGCCCGAGCACCGCGGGACGCGTCTCGCTCAGCGGCTCGATCGCCGCGGGACGCGTCCCGCCGAGCTCGGCGAGCGGCGGGACGGGTGTGCGAGTCGCGATCGGCCGCGCGTGGGGGCTCTATGCGTCCCCCGTCGACGCGGACGCATCGGGACGTCTCAGGACGAACGCGAGGCCGGTTGCCCGCGCCGTCGCGGAGAGCGCACCGATGACGTCGACGACGGACGGCGCAGGACCGCGAGACCCGACGTGAGCACGGACAACCATCGGCGCTCTCCGGCCATCGCGAGGGGCTATCTCGCCGGCCGACGCCCGGCGAACGCCGGCCAGACCTACCCCGTCGAGGTCCTCACCGCCCGCGAGGTCAGCGGGCTGCTCAACGCCTGCTCCAAGCGGGCGCCCACAGGGCTGCGCAACCGGGCGCTGATCGTCGTGCTCTATCGCGGCGGCCTGCGCCTGGCCGAGGCCCTGGATCTCATGCCCAAGGACATCGACGAGGCGGCGGGGGCGGTCACGGTGCTGCGCGGCAAGGGCAAAAAGCGGCGGGTGACGGGGCTAGACCCGACGGCGTTCGCGGTCCTCGAGCGTTGGCTGGCGGAGCGCCGCCGGCGAGGCCTCGCTCGGAAGCCCATCTTCTGCACGCTCGACGGCCAGAAGCTCGACACGTCCTACGTCCGGCGGCTCCTGCCTCGGCTGGCAGTGCAGGCCGGCATCGAGAAGCGCGTGCACGCCCACGGTCTACGCCACACACACGCCTTCGAGCTCGCCGCCGAGGGGATTCCTCCCCACCTCATCCAGGCCCAGCTCGGCCACGACAGCCTGGCCACCACGGACCGCTATCTACGCCACGTGGCACCGCGGGAGCTCCTCAACACCATGCGCGCTCGTGTCTGGGAGCCGTGAACCCAGCCCAGCGCAGCGATCCCCGGGTGGGGCCGGGGAACTAGGGGCGCAGGCGGCGCAGGCGCGCTGTAACCCACGGTTAGCGCAGCTAAATGTATAGCTTGCTCTGCACAGCGTGTCAACATCTGTTGTCATGGCGAGTGAGCGGGCCACGCGGGCGCTACAGCGCGCCGAGCACACCGATCAGGGACGCGCCGAGGATTGGCTGCGCGGCTTGCTGCCGGTCGTGGGCACGCGACCCGACGCGGCGCTGGCCGCGCTCGTGGGCGCCGCCGACGCCAACGCCCTGGCCGTCGCCGCCGACGCGCTGACCGCCGGCTACGTCGCCGCGGCCCGCGAGCACGGCGCGAGCTGGGCCGAAGTCGGCCACGTGCTCGGACTGACCCGGCAGGGCGCACAACGCCGCTACGGCCACGACACCAACCGGACGTTGATCGGAGTTAGCTCCCGTGCGAGCTCTGACGCGTAGGTGTGTCTGAGCCCGTGGGCGTGTACGCGGCGGTCAAGGCCGGCCTTGGCGGCCAGGCGCGGCAGCAGGTGCCGGACGTACACGGCCGCTCGGATGGAGCCCCACACAGTTGACTCGACCGGAACTAGCCTCCCCATACGGCAGATTGCCGCGCCTAGCCCAAGGCTAAGACGACACGCAGGTTTGGAGCGTCTGGTGGAGTTGGCGGTCCCCGAGAATGTCGGGCTGAGCGAGGTAGGCGGTGACGAGGCCGTAGACCCTTCGCGTGTGCCCTTGAGGGCCGCAGAGTGCGACCTGCGACGCCACAATGCGGACGGGGTAGCGGTAGACCGGGGCCGTCGAACAACTCGGCGTGCAGCCTCCCTCCAACACGAGCGTCCCGTGGCCGGTCGCTTGGCTCTGGCCCCAGTTGTCCCAACTGACGTTCTGGAAGGCGCTGTGGCCGTCGCAACTGAACGCGAAACTGCTGGGGTGCTGAGCGGACTGATCGGCGGACTCCAGGCACGTCGTGGCCATCCACGTCGGCTTAGATGCTGACCCGCCGCATCCCGCAAGCGTCGCGAGGGCCAGGGTCATCACCAAGAGCGAGCCGCGCATTATCGGGGCAACCTACGCCCCCGCCCGGGGATCACCGCGAGCCCCCGTGCTTCTCTCGCTGCCCTTCCTATCGAGCTCGGCGCCGGCGGCGTAGCCCAGCGCGAGCAGCTCGACCGCGTCGACGTTGCAGAGCGTCCAGCCCTCCTCGGTCAGTGCCTGGCGCAGGACGGCGCGCAGCCGTCGATAGGTCTCGGTGGTCAGGCGGGCCGCCGGGGGGCGCAGGGCGTCGAGCTCGACGCCAGCCCCCCGCCTCTCCGTGCGTGCGACTCGACCAGGGCAGAAGGGGGAGCGAGCAGGGGAATAGGGCCCGGCCCGGCCCCCCGGCGCCAGCATCGCATCCCGTCGGGCGAGTTGTCGCCTCTCGGACCGTGCGCGTTGGCGCCGAGCGAGCGAGGGAAGGTGCCCCGGTGGTCGCGGCCGCTGGCGCAGCTGCGACGCCGCGGGGCAGCGGGCTACTAGGAGGCCGCTGTCTGGTGTGTGTGTGCCTTGCGCGGCCGGAGGCCACTCGTGGGTAGTAGCTGGTCCTCGCGGACGTGCAGCCGGCGCAGGGGCCCGGCGAGGATGCTCCGCGTGGCGGGGCCCCAGCCGGCGAGCTCGGCGCAGCTCGTGCGCGAGCCGTGGAACGCCACGGCCGGGTCATGGGGGGAGCGCCAGGTGCCCTCGCCGGCGATGGACACCACCGCGTCCAGCAGTCGTGCGCCGAGCCCGGCGTTGCTGCTGCTCTGCCCGGAGAGCTCGAAGACGAGTAGCGGCTGCCCGAAGACGTGCGTACGCGGCAGGACGCTCAGCGGCCTCTCGCCGCCGGTGCCAGCGCGGCGCCACAGTGCCTCCAGGGGCTTGGCTGCGGCGCGTACGGCAGTGAGCTCGTCGCGGGCGGCCTGGCGCCGCGCGACCGCCTGGGCCTTCGCCTGACGCGCCGTGGCCGCGGCCGCCCGGCGTTGCCCGGCCTGTTGGGCGCGCAGTGCTGCGGCCGCCTCGCGCTCGCGCTCCACGGCCAGCTGACGGCCGCGGCGCTCCTGCTCGCCCGCGGCCACGGCGTCGGCGCGCAGCTGCTCATCGCGGCCCCGTAGCTCGCGCACGCTGGTCAGCAGGTCGCCGGCCGGGTTGCGGAGCTCGTCCAGGCGCTGCTCAGACCGGGAGGCCAGGACGCGCTCGCGCAGGTGCTCGAGCTGTGCGCGCAGGCCCTGGCCGGCCGGCCGGTGCTCGCGCAACAGCGAGCGCGCGTCGGGACGTGCCTGGCGCAGCTCTTCTGCGAGCTCCTGGCGGGCGCCGACGAGCTCCAGGGCTTCGCGCGCCTGGGCGTGTCCGCGCTGCTGGCGGCCGACCTCGACGCGCTCGCGTTCCGCCTGGCCGGCCTCCATGGCGGCCACGTCATCACTCGAGCCGACGCTGGCCAGTCCGCGGCGCCAGCCCGGGCGTGTCTCGCCGACCGTCTCGGCGCAGGTCAGGTAGTCACGCGCGGCGGCGATGGCCAGCGCCGGCAGGTCCACGCCATCGAGCTCGGCGCCGGCGGCGTAGCCCAGCGCGAGCAGCTCGACCGCGTCGACGTTGCAGAGCGTCCAGCCCTCCTCGGTCAGTGCCTGGCGCAGGACGGCGCGCAGCCGCCGATGGGTCTCGGTGGGCAGGCGTGCCGCCGGGGGGCACAGGGCGTCGAGCTCGACGCGGGGGGGACCGCCGTCGGCCGCGAGTTCATAGAGCGCTAGGTCCAGGTCGCCGAGCAGGTCTGCGATGGCGCCCATGTCGAGCACGACGGACCGCCGGCGGTACTCGGGCGGGATAGGGAGGCCCTGCTGGGTGTTGCAGGCCAGCATCGGCACCGCGCGCAGCTGCACGGGCGTCTCCTCGACGACGGCGCGGGTGTCGCCCTGGAAGCACAGCAGCGCGGCGCGTTGCTGGTCGCGTCCGGCCTTGTCGAACTCGTCGAAGACGACCAGGGGCCGGCTGAGCATGGGCGACGGCTCGAAGGTCAAGCCGTCCTCGCCGTGCTCGCGCCGGCCGAGGACCTCGCCGGCGGTGCGGCCGCCCAAGTAGACGACATGGGCTTCGGCGTCGAGCCCGAAGGCCTCACAGACGAACTGGGCCATGGACGTCTTGCCGGTGCCCGTCGGGCCGGCCGCGACGAAGCCGGGGTGACGCTGCGGGCGCTGGCCGGCCAGGTGCCAGCGTGCGGCCACCGCGGCGACAAGCATCCGCAGAAACGCGCGCTGAGGCTCGGCCGGCCAGCGAGCAATGGCCGCGTCGAGCTCCCGTCGCCCGCCGGCAGTCGCGCCGCCGCGGCGATCGGCCATCACCCAGCCCTCTGCGGTCAGGTGTGGCCGCGGCTTGGGACCGTCCACGAGGCCAGTGCGCCGCAGCTCGCTGAGCCACTTCGAGACGGTGCTGGGCGCTTTCGCTGTGCGTAGCTGCAGCTCGCGTGGCGACGCCTCCCCGCCGGCCCGCAGCGCCTGCAGCAGCGCCGCCGGCCCCGGCTGCTGGGCGAGCTCGGTAGGGGTCAGCTCAGGCATCGCGCGGCGTGGAGATGGCCCCAGGAGTGTGGAGATACCTCCCACAGGGCGTGGAGATCGGGCCGCCGAGCGTAGAGATCGGACCGCCGACCGCATCTGCTGCACGAGACCCGGAACCCAGGTGTTTCCGGCGCTTTCGCGATCTCTACGCCCGCCATCGCCCGTAGAGATAGACGCTCCAAGGTGCGCGCCAAGGGGGAGGAGCCCGATGAGCGACTCCGCGAGCGCCTTACGCGTGGCGTATCCGAGCAGCCCGGCTCCGGCGCTGCCGGACAGCCCGCTGCCGGGCGGGGTGACCACCGGGCGCCACCGGCGCCTCGGTTCTCGTCCACCACGTCCCGGGACTCGACTCGGGCGTGGGGGGCAGCGCGCCCACCGAACGTTGCGCATGCAACGTTCTCCGGGGTGACCGCGGCCGGCGACGGGCAAGGAAGACGACGCCAGACGGCCCACACGGCGGCCCGGCGCAGCCACGAGCGGCTGCACCCCCAGCCGCCGTTCGACTGAAGCGCCGCAGCGGCTGGCCCCCCCGGCACTGCCCGAGCCCTGCGGGGCCGCGCCCCGGAGCGTCGCAGCTGCGACACCCCGGGGGCAGCCCTGAGTTGAGGCCCGCGCCCTACTCGCCGCGGAGGTCACCGGGTGAATGCCCACTCGCGGGCCTGCATCGCCTTGATGACGTGGACGGGGGCGAGGTGGTCCACGTAGCGAGCTGTGGTGATCAGATCGCTGTGGCCGAGCTGCTTCTGGATGATGGGCAGCGGGACGCCCTCCTGCATGAGCTCGAAGGCGTGGGTGTGCCTGAGCCCGTGGAGGTGGACGCGCTTCTGGATGCCGGCCTTGCGCCCGAGGCCCTGGAGCATCTCGCGGGCGTTGGTGTAGCTCATCGGCCGCCCGCGGTAGGGCAGCGTCAGCGTGCAGAACACCGGCTCGGCGGCGTCGAGGCCGAGCTGCTGGCGGGCCTCCAGCCAGCGCTCGAGCTCGCGGCCGGCCTGCGGGTCGATGCCCACCACGCGGCGCTTGTCGCCCTTGCCGTGGCGAACGGTCAGCGTCCCCATCTTGAGGTCCACGTCGCGCACCTCCAGCGCGAGGGCCTCGGCGATGCGCAGCCCACAGCGCCACATGCAGACGATGAGCGCCCTGTTGCGGAACCGAAACGGCCCGCTCTTGGGCAGCTGGCGCAGCATCTCGCGCAGCTCGTCGGGCGTGAGCACCTCGGCCGGGTAGCTCTTGCCCTTGTTCACCGGCGCGCGGCCGGTGGCGTAGCCGGGCTGGCAGATGACCGACAGCGGCCGCCGGTAGAAGCCGACGCACGGGGCCTGGGGCGCGAGCTCGGTCACAAGCTGGCGAGTGCGCTCGAGGTCCTGACGCAGCCCGTGGCCGGTCTCCCCGCGGCCAGCCTTGAGGTGCATGTGGTCGAGCAAGTCGGCCAGGGCGGGCAGCTCGACGCCGGACAGCGCGAGCTCCTTGGCTCGCGCGGCGCGCAGCTCGTCGAGCCCGACGGACTTAGCCACCCTGGCGGCCCGGGCGACGCGCTCCATCGCCTCCTGCATGACCTGCCGGGTCACCCGGGCAGGCCGCGAGCCCTCCTCGAGGGTGCAGAACAGCCCGACGTGCGCGAGCGGCTTGCGTAGGCGCCGACGCTTGTCTGCCCACGCCGCGAGCGCCGCGGCACCCTCGGTCGGCAGGAGCACCACGCGGGTGCCGTTGGTCCCACGAACGGTCAGAGCGCCGGCGTCCTCGTCGACGTCGTCGGGCTGGAGCTGCAGCGCCTCCAGCGGCCGCACGCAGGCGTAGTAGCCAGCGGCGATGAGCGCCCGATCGCGCAGGCCGACGCGGCTCGACGTCGAGCAAGCGGCGAGCATGGCCTGCACGTCGGCGGGCTCCAGGACGCCGACGCGGAAGAACAGCTTCGTGGACGGCAGCGCGTCCGGTGCCGGCGCCACGACGTCGTCGAAGACGAACGCGGCCGCGACCGTGC
>JBPCNQ010000145.1:0-4318 GCA_051001095.1 Thermoleophilaceae bacterium | reverse complement strand
CCGACCACGAGGCCGAAGTGCGCCCAGCGCGGCAGCGCCGGCGCGTAGTGCAGTGCCAGTCCGAAGGCCGCGACCCACGGGATCCAGTTGACCACGTGCATCGCGTCGTCGAACCACCCAATCCGGTCGAACAGGTCGAGGGTGTTGCCCGCCGTGTCCAGGAGGAAGGGCAGGACCAGGCACAGGTCGAGTGCGTGCGGGTAGGGCCGGGCGCGAGCCCTGGCACCCAGCCCCCGCCACACCAGTGGGACGAGGCCGATCGGGATGCCGTAGGTGACCAGCCGCACATCCGTGGCCTTGCCCTCGAACTGGGGCAGGTCCGGACGCAGCACGGCATAGAGCAGGAGGACGAAGAGCGCACTCTTCGCAGCGATGTCTGCTACACCCAGCGCGCCCTCTATCACGTGATCACGAGGACGGGTCGGACCCCACCTCTTCCGCGGCCGTCTCGGGCGTCTCGATCTCGCGCTTGAGGATCTTGCCGGTCGGGCCCTTTGGCAGCTCGTCCACGAACCACACGTGGCGCGGGTACTTGTAGGCCGCCACCTGCTCCTTGACGTGCTTCTTGATGGTGTCGGCGTCCACGTCCTCGCCGTCCCTGAGGACGATGGCCGCACCAACCTCCTCGCCCAGTTCGTCGTGCGCAACGCCCACCACGGCCGCCTCCTGGATCGCGGGGTGCTCGTAGAGCACCTCCTCGACCTCGCGGGGATAGACGTTGTATCCGCCGCGGATGATCAGCTCCTTCTTGCGGTCGACGATGAAGAAGTAGCCGTCGTCGTCGCGCCTGCCCATGTCGCCGGAGTAAAACCAGCCGTCCTTGATGGACTCCTCGGTGGCCTCGGGGCTGCCCCAGTAGCCCTTCATGATGTTGTGGCCCTTGATGGCGACCTCTCCGACCTCGCCCTCGCCCACCTCGTTGCCGTCGTCGTCGACCAGCTTCATCTCGACGCCCTCGATCGGCGTGCCGATCGAGCCCGCCTTGTTGGGCTTGTCGGGGTGGTTGAAGGAGGCCACCGGCGAGGTCTCGGACAGGCCGTAGCCCTCCAGCACCCTGCACCCGAACTGCTCCTCGAAGCCACGCATGACCTCCTCGGGCATGGCCGACCCGCCGGACATGCACACGCGCAGCGACGAGGTGTCGATGTCGTCCTTGTTCGAGGCGTGCAGCATGCCGTTGTACATCGTGGGCACGCCCTGGAACAGCGTGATCTTGTCCCGCTGGATGATCTCCAGCGCCTTCTCGGCGTCGAAGCGGGGGATCATCGAGATCATGGCCTGGGCGTGGATGCCGCCGTTGAGTGTGCAGGTCTGCCCGAACGAATGGAAGAGGGGAAGGGCGCCCAGCAGCCGGTCGTCCTTGGAAATCTCGCCCAGGTTGTCGGCCGCCACGGTGCAGTTGCGGTAGAGGTTGGCGTGGGTGAGCTCCGCGCCCTTGGGCCGGCCCGTCGTGCCCGAGGTGTAGAGGATCACCGCCGTGTCCTTGCCCGCGTCTCTGTCCTGCATCACATGGAGGGGCTCCTCGACGCCGCCCAGCAGCTGCTCGAACTCGCCGGGCTTCACCAGGATCAGGCCGGATCCTGCCTCCTCGGAGCCCGTGGTGGCGGGCTCCTCGAAGTTGTGCCAGGCCACCAGGATCTCGGCGCCCGAATCCCCGAGATAGAACTTCACCTCGCGTCCCTTGAGCAGCGGGTTCATCGGCACCACCACGCCGCCCAGGCGCAGCACGGCGTAGTAGACCACCGGGAAGTAGGGGACGTTTGGGAGCATGATTCCTACGCGGTCGCCCGGGCCGACTCCCTTGGCCTTGAGGATGGCCGCCATCCTGGCGCTTCCCTCTTCGAGCGCGGCGTAGGACACCTCGATGTCATCGAGCTTGACCGCGACGCCGTCGGGGCTCTCCCCCGCGGCCCTGGTCAGGATGCGGGCCAGGTTCTCGCTCACTGCTCCTCCTCCTCGGTCTCTTCCCTAGGTGCTACCTCGAAACGTAGTGCCCGCAAGCCGCGGCCGCGGAACCTCTGTGGAGGAGCTCCGCACGAGAGTCTTCCGGCATGCTGCGCCGGTGACCGGAACCCTGATCAACGTCGGCGCCGTGCTCGTGGGGTCGGCGGTGGGCACCACGGTGGGATCGCGACTGCTGAGTGGCCTGCAGCAGCGGGTCCTGGCCGGCCTGGGCTTGATCACCCTGGTCATCGGCGTGGACAACGCCCTGGAGTGGTCGCACACGGACCCGCTCTACGTGCTCGGCGGCGTGCTGGTGGGCGGGCTGATCGGCGAGACGATCGGCATCGAGGGCCGGCTGGAGCGGCTAGGGGATCGGATCCAGCGGGCCGTGCCGGGCGGCGGCCGGTCGCGCTGGTCGGAGGGATTTGTCACCGCATCGCTGCTCTTCTGCGTCGGCCCGCTGACCGTGCTCGGCTCGATAGATGACGGCCTGACCGGCGACTACACCCAGCTCGCCACCAAGTCGGGGCTGGACGGCTTCGCCGCGGTGGCCCTGGCCGCTACGCTGGGCTTGGGGGGTGGCCCTCTCGGCGGTCACGGTGCTGGTTGTCCAGGGAGCGATCACGCTGGGCGCGGGCGCCTTTGACGACGTGCTGGTCGGAGAGACGCTCTCGGCCCTCACCAGCGCGGGGGGCATCCTCATCATCGGGATCGCGCTGAAGCTGCTGGACGTCAAGGACGTGAAGGTGGGCAACTTCCTCCCGGCGCTGGTGGTGACGCCGGTGATCGTGGGGATCGCCAATGCGCTCGCCGGGTAGGACATTCACGCGCTATCCGGGCAGGTCAGCTAAACGCTGATGGAGGTGCGCCGTGCCACCGCGGATGACGCCGGGACGATTGGGCGCGGATTGGCTTCTGTGGCCGACGAGGGACGCTGGCTGGCCACCCCCGCGGGCACGCCTGCGGGCGAGCTTGCCGACCGCTTCACGGCCGCGATCGAAGAAGGGCACGCGCTGTTCGCGGTCGCGGAGGACGGGCAGGTGGTGGGTTGCCTGGGCCTGCATCCCGCCGGTGCCGACGGCGTTCTCGCCCTCGGCATGTGGCTGTTGCCCCCCGCCCGTGGGCGGGGCGGCGGGCGGGCGTTGATCCGCGCCGCGCTGGAGCACGCGCAGACCACGGGCGCGCACAAGATCGAGCTGGAGGTCTTCCCCGACAACGGTCGCGCCATCTCGCTCTATTCGAGCTTCGGCTTCGAGATCGAGGGCGTGCGCCGCAACCACTACCGCCGTCCGGACGGATCGCTGCGCTCAGCCGTAATCATGTCGTTGCTGCTCTGACGCGCGCGAATTGGTTGGTTGAAGGGCTGACGACACCGGAATGGGGTCAACCCTTCAACGGCTTCGCCGGCGCCCGCCTTCGAGCTCCCGCCGCCGGTGCCCACCCCGACTACCTCCGCCGGCCGCGGTCGCCTGGTTCTCGGGCCGGAACGTGTACGGGTGCACCAGCAGCCCGGCGCGGTGGGCGTCGCGCACGAACGAGGTCGGTGCCTTGGAGCGACCGGCGGCGTCACGCGGGATGACGTAGTCCTTTGACGGACCCACACCATCGGCGAACCCGGCGATCTTTCTCAGCCCCTTGGGGGTGGCCAGGTCACCGTAGGTGGTCCCGCTCCCCGCGCGGTCGGCGGGCTCCTTGGTGGCGGTGTCCAGCAGGGCCACCAGCGCAACGTCGATCCGCTTGTCCAGCGCCTTCAGGTTCCGTGTCTCGAAGGACTGCACGAACACCTTGGCCTTCCGACCGTCCAGGTGGTTGGCCCGCAGGGTGCGCACCAGCGGCCCCTCCAGCGCCAGCCCCTCGGAGCGGAAGTAGGTGGGGTGCTTGGTCTCGGGGTAGATCCCGATCTTGCGGTGCAGCTCCCGCGAGAGCCGCTCGGTCAGGTCGATGACCTCCTGGAAGGTCGGGATCTTGAAGCGGCCATCATAGATCGTGTTGCGCTGGCGCACGGCGGGCAGGCGCTCCTTGGCCCGAAGGGTGCGCAGCTCGGCGAGGGTGAAGTCGTCGGTGAACCAGCCCGTGGTGGTCACGCCGTCGATGGTCTTGGTGGTCTTGCGCCCCGCGAACTCGGGGTGGTCGGCCACGTTGGTGGTGGCGGTGATGTGTCGGGCTCGTGGCGGGCTACCAGAGCGTGGTCCTTGGTGGACACCAGGTCGGGCTCGACGTAGTCGGCGCCCAGCCGCGCGGCCAGCTCGTAGGAGTCGAGGGTGTGCTCGGGGCGGTAGCCGGCGGCGCCGCGGTGGCCGATCACGATCGGGTCGGCCTGCTTGGAGCGCTTGGCGTGAGCTCCCTTGGAGGCGAGCGCGGTGGAGGCCAGGGC
>JBPCNQ010000144.1:0-6374 GCA_051001095.1 Thermoleophilaceae bacterium | reverse complement strand
GGGCAATCTCGATGCCGAGCGGGACTGGGGCTACGCCAAGGACTACGTCGAGGCCATGTGGCTGATGCTCCAGCAGGACGAGCCCGAGGACTACGTGATCGCCACGGGCCGGGCCAACAGCGTCCGTGAGCTGATCGATGTCGCCCTCGACCAGGTGGGCCTCGACCCCGCCGGCTACGTCCGCCTCGATCCGAGATTCCTGCGCCCGGCAGAGGTCGAGCAGCTCGTCGGGGACCCGGCCAAGGCCAAGGAGAAGCTGGGCTGGGAGCCGCGGACCACGTTCGAGGAGCTGATCAGGCTGATGGTCGACGCCGATCTGGAGCTGCTGGCCGCGGGAACGCCGCAGAAGCAGGCCGGGTGACACCGGGACCGAACAGGCAACGCGTCCAGACCGTGGCCCCTACGCTTGCCTGGAGGTCTTCCCCCGCTAGGCGGCGACGGCCGCGATAAGCAGTTCGGTGTCGCCGGAAGCAGTCGTCGAGAGGGCGGCCGTCGTCCGTGCTCGTTTGTTGACGAGCTTCGGAGACTTCTTCGCAGGGTGGATGTTGATGGCGAGCTCGATGTCGAGGACGCCCACGAGGTTTACGAGGGTCTCGATGCTCGGGTTGTGTTCGGCCGCCTCCAGGCGCGCCACCTGAGGCTGCTTCATCCCCAGCCGCCGCGCGAGGTCACTTTGTGACAGCTCGTGCGCCGCGCGGTAAGCGATCACACGGTTAGCAACTGCGCGCGCGAGCGCCGTCCGCTCCCAGCGAGCGCGGAACTCCGGGTCCTTCAGATCCTCAGCGAGAACCTCGTCGAACGTCTGCATATCGTTGAGTTTCACAACCGATGCCTTCCTGTGGTAACCCGCCGCTAATATAGCAAGGATGTTATCAAGCCTTTCTCGGTTTCGTCTCAAGGAGAGTCCTCAATGGTCTTGCGTCGTGCCTGCGACTCCAAGACAGCGGCGTTGAAGCCGTTCTGGTCTACGTGAGCTTCGGGGCCCACTGCGAGAATGACGTACGTGTCCTTGAAGCGGCGGTAGAGTGGCCGCCAAAGGGTTCTTCCCTGCGTAGGTCGCAGCTCGCGAAGCCCATCTCCGGCCTTGCCCTGAACCCCACTCTGATGAGGAAACGTCAGCATCGGACCATCGACCTTGAGCTTCTCGATGACGGCCATGATGGCATCGAAGTCCCCCTCATCCTTGGCCCTCACCGCGTTTCTCTCCTCGAGGGCCTTGGGATGAAAGCGCACCTCCCACGGCGGACCCGCCGGAGGCTGCGGCCTCGTCCTGACCGGCTTGGCCGGCACGCGCTCGCGAGCCTTCTGGCGACCCGGACCGGAGCTCCGGCTCTTTCCCTTGTCAGGCATCTACCACGGATATCACGTTGAAGGAGCGCGCCGCCCCGGAAGGGGTCACGGTGTCAGACTTGGTCGCTCGTGAGCTGCCGCGGATTGCGACTCGCCCAAATCTCTATCTGGTGCTCCGGCGGATCAAGTCGCGCGAGGCTGTGGCGGAGGAGCCGTCCGGCGCCAAGCTGGTGCGGGCCGACCGCGACCGCCTTGGGTTGCCCTAGCACCCCGCTGCCTCCCGACGAGCCCGACATCGCAGTGGCGGGTGGGGGCTGGTTCGCGCGAACGCGCGCAGGCTATGGGGCGACACGGCTCGGTGGTGGACGACTTGGTGGTGTACAAGACGTCGCGCGCGCTGCAGGTGCGCAACGCGCCGTGCCCGCGGCCACCTCGGCGTTCGCCCTGGCCGGGCTCATCGCCGAGCGGGCGCGGGCTAACCTGGCCGCGCCGTGAAGGTTCTCGACACCCAACTGGACGGGCCGCTGTTGATCGAGCCGAAGGTCCACGGCGACCCGCGCGGCTTCTTCGTGGAGAGCTACCGCGAGAACGTCCTGGCCGAGCTGGGCGTGGCCGAGCGCTTCGTCCAGGACAACCACTCCCGCTCGGCTCGCGGCGTGGTGCGGGGCATGCACTTCGCCGTGGGCGATGGGCAGGCCAAGCTGGTGCGCTGCGCGCGTGGCTCGATCGTCGACGTGCTGGTCGACATCCGCCGCAATTCGCCGGGCTTCGGGAGATGGGAGGCCTACGAGATCGACGATCAGTCGCTGCGCCTGCTCTACGTCCCGGTCGGCTTTGCCCACGGCTTCTGCGTGACCAGCGAGGTGGCCGACGTGGCGTACAAGCTCTCGACCTACTACGACCCCGCCGTGGAGCGCGGCTTCGCGTACGACGATCCCGAGGTGGGGATCGACTGGCCGGACGTGGAGACGGCGGTTTCAGAGCGCGACGCGACCGCGCCGCGGCTCTCGGAGATCGCCGACGAGCTGCCGTTCTGACGCTGCATGCTGTCGAGCATGAAGTTATGCTTTGGAGCATGCCGATGCTCCAGATCAAAGAGATCCCAGATGATGTCCACCGGACCCTGAAGGCCAGGGCAGCCCTTGCAGGCGTATCGCTGACCGAGTACGTACGCCAGACACTCGTCGAGTCGGCCAGGCGAAAGTCCCGTGAGGAGCTGGTCGTCGAGTTGCGAGCAATCCCGATCCGGCAAGGAGGGGAATCCGGCGCCGAGGCAGTCAGGGCCGTACGGAACGAGTACGAGTGACAGTGGTCGACGCCAGCGTGGTGATCGAGTTGATCGCCTCCGAGGACGCTGCGCATCGCGAGGCCGCGCTTGCCGTCCTGCCCCCAGCCACGCGACCCTGGTGGGCTCCGGATCTGGTGTATTTCGAGGTCTTCTCTGCCATTCGGCGCCTGACCCAGCGCGGGAACCTCGAACCCCCGTCGGCCGAGGTGGCCCTGGAGCGGCTGTACGACATACCCATTGAGACCACCTCCACGGCGGCGCTCATCCCGGCAGCCTGGATGCTACGGGACCGCTGCTCGGCTGCAGATGCGTTCTACGCCGCGCTCGCCCAGCGACGAGCCGAGCCGTCGCTCACGATCGATTCGGGTTGGGGCCGAGCGGCCACGGCCGTCGGCGGTGAGGTCCTCACCCTCGGCGGAGGATGAGCGAGGCAGCGAGCGCGCGCTCGCCGGCGTCGAGCACGAACGTGGCATAAGCGGCCCAGTAGGCCAGCGGGCCGCCAACGAGCAGCGCCACGACACTGAGAAGGTCGTGCGGGTCCAGCACCAGACGCAGCCCCACGAGTAGGGCGGCCAGAACCAGCCCCAGCGCGTAGGCGGGCAGCCAAGCCGCCCGCGCGAGCTCTCGCACCGACACACCGCCCACCGAAAGCCCGATCCGCAGCATCAGCGGGAAGAAGACCAAGTAGGAGACAGCCGTCCCGAGCGCCGGCCCCCTGATCCCGAGCGAGGGCGTCAGGGCCAGCGACAGGGCGAGGTTGAGCGCGGCGATGGACACCACGACCCGGCTCACCTGCCGCGCCCGCCCGGCACCCACGAGAAAGTTGGGGTTCACGGCGAGCATCCCGTACGCCAGCCAGTAGGAGACGATGATCGTGAGCGCCGGCGCGGCCTCGCGAAATCGGGCGCCGAGCCACACCTCCAGCGCGGGAGCGGCCATCGCCATGGCCGTCACGGCCAGCGGCACGAACAGCGCCAGCGTGTAGCGCGATCCGCGCAGCACCAGCCGGCGCATGCGCTCACGGTCGTCCTGCGCCGAGTAGCCGGCGGCCACCGGCAGCGTGGTCACGCCCACCGACTGGCTGAGGGCATAGATCACGTTGTGGGCGCGCACCGGGCCCTCGTAGAGGCCGATCGCCACCGGCGAGGCCAGCACGCCGAGCACTACGCGGTCGAGCCCGTAGATGACCAGCGAGGACACCTCGACCACCAACAGCCATCCCGCCGTGGGCAGCAGCGCCCGCGCCTGCTCGGGGGCGAACGCGCCGCGCCGGAACCGGTAGGCCAGTCCGAGCCGCCGCCGCGCGACCAGGTTGACCGTGCCGCTTGCGAGGGGGATCGAGCCGCTGGCCGCGATCAGGCTCCACAGGGGCGCGCCCCAGAGCGCCAGGGTGAGCATCAGCGCGGCGAACACCGCCAGGCCGGCGATCTCGTTGGCCGCGGAGCGGGTGAGCAGCAGGGCCGCCCTCAGGGCGTCGAGGTTGACGCTCGCGGCCAGGCCCACGGCGGTCACCGCGCCGAGTCCCAGAACGCCCAATTGGGCCTGATCCTGCAGCTCGCCGTCCAGGACGGCGGCCGCGATGCCCGCGCCGGCCCCCGCGATCAAGAGCCCCGTGGCCAGGCCCGTGATCGCGTAGAGCACGGCGGCGGTCGTAAACGCGCTGACGCGCTCCTCGTCGAGCTGTGCCGCCACCATGGCCCGCTGGGCCGCGCCGCCGATCGAGTTCTTGAGGATCAGCAGGTAGGTGGCCAGCGTGGCGGTGAGCCCGTAGGTGCCCAGCTCGGCCAGCGAGAGGCGCCGCGCAAGCACGGTGACGACCGCCAGGAGAACGACCAGCCCGGTGACCTGCGCCAGCTGCTGGGTGAGCGCGCCTGCGGCCACGCGCCGGGCCTGGTCCCCATCGGGTGGGGCCGATTCGGTCCTCGGAGTCTCGTGCACGGCGCCTCGCGAGTCTCTCAGTTCACGCGGCCGCCACCGAGACGTCCAGCAGGGCCCGGGCTCGGGACGGCGAACGCATTGGCCGCCCCCCCGTCCAGGGCTACACTCGGGACCGAGGTACTACCGGGGCGGGGGCCGGGGTCACGATGGCCGATCTGCAGCGTTCGCCGTCCGTTCCCGCTCGACGCATGCAACCCGCTCGCACGCCTACACCCCGCTCCTCCGCCGCCGCCGGCAATCGTTACCGGCCGGCCACCGGCATGACCACGCGCGAGATCCTCGGCATCCCGATGGCCATGACCGACTACGCGGGGGCCATCGCGGTCATGGACGACATGGTCGACCGTCGCGAGCCCGGCTGGGTGTGCGCGGCCGCGGTGCACTCGGTGATGGTCGCCCAGGCCGACCCCCTGATGCGCAAGGCGCTCACCGATTCGGTGATCACCGTGCCCGACGGCATGCCGGTCGTCTGGGCCGCCAACCTGCTGGGCGAGGATCTGCCCAATCGCGTCTATGGCCCCGAGCTGATGCGGCGCTACTGCGCCCGCAGCGCGAAGCGGGGCCTGCGGGTCTGGCTCTACGGCGGCCGTGACCAGGGGGCGCTGCTCCAGCTGGCCCTGGAGCTGCGCAGGACGCATCCGGGCATCAAGATCGTGGGTGGCTACTCGCCCCCCTTTCGCCCCCTCAGCGAGGACGAGGACGAGGACATCGTCCGCCAGATCAACGGCGTTCACCCCGACGTGATCTGGGTGGGCATCGGCGTGCCCAAGCAGGAGAAGTGGATGGTGCGGATGCGCCCCCGCCTGGAGGCGCCGGTGATGTGCGCCGTGGGCGCGGCCTTCGACTTCCACGCCGGGCGCGTGTCCCAGGCGCCGCGCTGGATGCAGGAGCGCGGGCTGGAGTGGACCTACCGGATCGCCCAGGAGCCCAGGCGCCTGCTGCCGCGCTACATCTACACCAACCCGCGGTTCATGCTCGGGGTGGCCAGGCAGTACCTCAAGGAGTCGGTCGACCGGGCTTAGACTGGCCGGCGTGGCGCGGACCCCTCAGCAAGCCGGCGTCGCCCCGGCGGCTGCGCCCACCCCGGGGCCGGTGATGGTCACCGGAGGAGGAGGTTTCGCCGGGGGTCACCTGCTTCAGGCGCTGCGCGGCGCCCAAGCCAGCGCTCCCGACCGCCGCGAGCTCGATCTGCTCGACGCCGCCGCCGTGGGCGGCTTCATGGAGCGCGAGCGGCCCGCGGCGATAGTCCATCTGGCCGGCTTCAGCAGCCCGAAGCTCTCCTGGGGCACGCCGGGGCAGGCGTTGAGCGACAACCTCCAGATGACCCTCAACGTGCTCGAGGCAGCGCGGGAGCGAGCGCCGTCCGCGCGCATCGTGCTGGCCGGCTCGGGTCAGGTCTACGGGCCGGCCACGAGCCTGCCCATAGACGAGTCGGTGCCGCTTTGCCCCTCCAATCCGTACGCGGTGTCCAAGGCTGCGTGCGACCTCCTCGGAGGCCAGTATCAGATGGCGTTCGACTTGTCCGTCGTGCGACTGCGCCCCTTCAACCATGCGGGCCCCGGCCAGAGCGACGAGTACGTGGTCAGCTCGCTGTGCCGGCAGGTGGCCGAGGCCGAGGTCGCCGGGAGATCGGAGGCCCTGATCCAGACCGGCGACGTGAGCGCCCGCCGCGACTTCACCGACGTACGCGACGTGGTCCGCGCCTACGTCTCGGCCATCGAGGCCGAGCCGGGCGTCTACAACGTCTGCAGCGGCCGGGCGGTGCCCGTGTCCCATCTGGTCGAGCTCGTGGAGGACCGCGCCCGGGTGCCCGTGCGTCACGAGATGGTGCAGTCGCGCCGCCGCTTTAAGGACCCGC
>JBPCNQ010000143.1:0-4138 GCA_051001095.1 Thermoleophilaceae bacterium | reverse complement strand
TCTTCATCTCGCCCCAGGGCGACCACTACCGCACGCGCCTGACCCACACCCTCGAGGCCTGCGGCATCGCGCGCAACGTGGCCCGCGCCCTGCGCCTGAACGAGGACCTGACCGAGGCGATCGGGCTCGGACACGACCTCGGCCATCCGCCCTTCGGGCACATCGGCGAGAACCTGCTCGACGAGTGCCTGAGCGCTCGCTACGGCATTCGCTTTCGCCACAACCACCACTCGCTGCGGATGGTCGAGCTCCTGGAGGACGACGGGCGCGGGCTGAACCTGACCGAGCCGGTGCGCGACGGGATCCTCAACCACACCGGCGAGACCGCGCCCCGGACGCCGGAGGGCAGGATCGTCCGCGTGGTGGACCGGATCGCCTACATCAACCACGACATCGACGACGCCCTGCGCGCCGGGGTGATCGCCCGAGGCGATCTGCCCGCCGAGGAGATCTCCGTACTCGGGGTCACGGGGTCGGAGCGGATCGAGACGCTGGTGTCTGACCTGCTTACGCGCTCGCAGGAGGCGGGCGACATCGTCCAGGGCGACGACGTGGGGGGCGCGATGCTGCGGCTACGCGACTTTATGTTCGAGCACGTCTACCTGGGCCCCGACGCCCAGAGCGAACGGGCCCGGATCGAGACCATGCTGCGCGCGCTCTTTACCCACTACGCGGAGAATCCGCCTCCATCCCAGACCCCGGACGCCTCGGACAGCGATCGCGTGGTGGACTACCTGGCCGGGATGACCGATCGCTACGCCATCCGCATGTTCCAGGACTTCTCGGTGCCACACGGGTTCTAGGTGCTCTAGCTCATGGCTCGCTACACCCAGGACTCCATCGAGCGGCTGCGCGAGAGCGCCGACATCGTCGCGCTGATCTCGCGAAAGACCGACCTGCGCCGCGTGGGCAGCCGCTGGACGGGTCTGTGCCCCTTCCACGACGAGCGCACGCCCTCGTTCTCGGTCGACGCCGAGCGCGGCCTCTACCACTGCTTCGGCTGCGGCCAGGGAGGTGACGCGATCGGGTTCGTGATGGAGACCGAGAGCCTGGACTTCCCGACGGCCGTGGAGCAGCTGGCCGAGGACGCCCACGTGGAGCTCAAGCGCGAGCGCGAGGACCCGCAGGAGGAGGAGCGCCGCCGGCGCCGTGAGCGGCTGCTGGCCCTGCTGGAGCGCACCACGGCGTTCTACGCCGCCACGCTGCGCGACTCACCCGAGGCGCGCCGGGCCCGTGACTACCTGCGCGATCGCGGACTTTCCGACGATGTGCTGTCCGGCTTTCGCGTGGGCTATGCGCCCAAGGCCTGGGATCGGCTGCTCACCGCCGCGCGGCGCCAGGGGTTCACCGAGGGCGAGCTGCTGGGGGCGGGCCTGGCCACCCGCGGGCGCAACGGCGGGATCTACGATCGCTTCCGCGAGCGGATCACCTTCCCGCTGGCCGACGCCCGGGGCCGGGTGCTGGGCTTCGGCGCGCGGGCGATGCGCGACGAGCAGGGTGCGAAGTACATCAATACCGCCGAGGGAGAGACCTACCACAAGGGCCGTCAGCTCTTTGGCATCGACCTGGCACGCGCGGCGGTCGCCAAGGCAGGCCGGGTGATCGTGGTGGAGGGCTACACCGACGTGCTGGCGCTCCACCAGGCCCAGATCACCGAGTCGGTGGGGATCATGGGCACGGCCTTCACCCAGGAGCAGATGGCAGAGCTGGCCCGGGTGGTCGGAGCCGACGGCACCGTCTACCTGGCCCTGGACGCCGATCGCTCGGGCCAGGAGGCCATGCTCCGCGCCGCCCGGATGGCCGCGGACCGTTCGGTCGCCCTGCGGGTCGTGCAGCTGCCCGAGGGCAAGGACCCGGCCGATTTGGTCACAGAGCTTGGGGCGCAGGCGGTGACCGCGCTCATTCAAGGCGCGCTCTCTGTGCTTGAGTTCGAGGTGGGAAGGGTGCTCGCCGATGGCGATCTGGACAGCCCGGAGGGCAGGGATCGCGCTCTGAGCGCGACGAGAGAGCTGATCGGGGCGGCCGCGCCCCGGAGCGTCAGCCGCAAGAACCTCGTGCTGCTGGTCGCGGACCGCCTCGATGTGCCCGTCGACTACGTAGATGCCCGGTCCGAGGGGCGCCTGACTGCCGCGCCGCCGGCCTCCGGATCGTCTCCGGCTCGCGCGGGCGGGGGCCCGGACCTCTCCAAGCCCGAGATCACCTACCTTGCGCTGAGCCTGGCTGCGGGGACGCGGGGGCGGGAAGAGCTCGAGCGCCTGGACGACGAGCACCTGACCTCGAATCTGGTGCGCCGGGTCCGCGACCACTTGATCGCCCACTTCGACGATCCCCTCGCCGGACTGCCGGGCGACGACGCCGAGGTGGCGGCCATGGTCTCGGGGATTGCCCTGCGCGCCGAAGACATGCGGCCGTTGGAGCCGATGGCGCTAAGACGAAGCTTTTTGAACCTCGACCTTCGCCGCATAGAGCGTCAGATGAGACATGCCCGCCACGACGACGACCGCGAGCGCCTGGGGAAGCTCTCGGGCGAGCACCAGCGGGTCAAGCAGGCCATGGGCGAGGCGATCGGAAGCGCGTCATGAACCAGGAGCGCGCCCCCCGGGACGGGGAGGTCGAGCACACCCGGGCCGATGAGGCCGATGCCTACGACCGCTTCGACGAGGGCGGGATCGTCACCGCGGGCGTCGCCGTGGCCGCGCCCGAGGGTGGCACCGAGGACGCGGTTCGCCTCTATTTGCGCAACATCGGACGCGTGCCGTTGCTGACCCGTCAGGACGAGGTCCGTCTGGCCAAGCGGATCGAGGCCAACGACATGGGGGCCAAGAACGACCTGATCGAGGCAAACCTCCGCCTCGTCGTGTCGGTGGCCAAGCACTACCAGGGCCGCGGGCTGACCCTGCTCGATTTGATCCAAGAGGGCAACATGGGCCTGATCCGGGCCGTGGAGAAGTTCGACTGGCGCCGCGGCTTCAAGTTCTCCACCTACGCCACCTGGTGGATCCGCCAGTCCATGACCCGCGCGCTGGCCGACCAGTCGCGCACCATCCGCATCCCCGTGCACATGGTCGCGCGGATGAACAGGGTGGCCCGCGTGCGGCGCGATCTCTCCCAGCGGCTCGAGCGCGACCCCACCCCGGAGGAGATCGCCCAGCTCGTGGAGATGCCCGCCGAAAAGGTCGCGGAGCTGCTCAAGCTCGGGCAGGAGCCGGTGTCGCTGGAGGCGCCGACCGGCTCGGGAGACGACCCGGGCCGGCTGTCGGACCTCATCGAGGACGAGGCCCACGAGCGCCCCGATGCCCAGGTGGCCAAGGCCATCCGCGAGTCAGACGTGCAGGACGTGCTCGACGGCCTGCCCGAGCGCGAGCGCCGCGTGATCGAGCTGCGCTTCGGCCTCGACCCGCAGGGCCCGATGACGCTGGAGAACATCGGCCGGGTCGTCGGCCTGACCCGCGAGCGCGTGCGCCAGATCGAGGTCAAGACGCTGCAGATGCTGAAGGTATCGGGGCGGGCGGCGCGGCTGGAGGGGATGGCGGAGGACGGCTAGGAGATTCCGTCCGGTTGGTATGCGAACGTGCGTTCGTATGGACGAGCGGCAAGTGGCCGTTCTCTGTAGAGGCCGCCCTAAAGCTGATCGTCCCAATCGCGAGGCCGGAAGCTGGGCTCCAAGTCGAGCGTGGCTAGGCGTTCGTTGAGGGACGTGAGGTTGAGACGGAAGCCTCGAAGGCTCGTCAGTACTGGGTCCTCCTGCGGCTGGAACACGACACTGGGGTGACGCGTGAAATCCGTCAGCAATGTTGCCTCGACATCGCCCAACGCTGCGCGCACCCATTCGCGTTCGCGATTGAAGAACGCGACCACTCTTTCGGCGTCGCCATCGCCATCGCCATCCTCGTACGTTCGTAGGCGCTGGAGTGTCGCGCCAATCAGTTGACGCACAGCTCTGCGGGCGCGCTCTTCCGCCCATATCTTCCAGACGATCCAGCACGTCACCAGGCCCCCAATGCAGAGGAGGAAGACGCCAACCCACGGCTCGGCTTGAAGGAACGAGCCACCCGCCGCAAAGCACGCTGTAGCGACCGGGAGCCCCACCTGAGTCGCCGCGCTAAGCCTCGATCCACCGGGGGTTGAGTGGGTTCTG
>JBPCNQ010000142.1:0-2782 GCA_051001095.1 Thermoleophilaceae bacterium | reverse complement strand
CTTGTGCGCCGAGGCCGGCGGTGCTACGCGTGTCATGCCCGTCGCCGAAGCGGCAGCGGCGCTGAGGACAGGCCCCAAGCCCCGGCGCTCCCGACGTCGCTCCGGCGGTGCGGTTCCGTAGCGTGGTGGTCGCGTCTTCCCTCTCGTCCGAGTGTGGCGGCCACCCCGCCCGTTCAAGGGCGTGCCGCTGTGCTACGCGTCCTTGCGGGATGCCGCTGCGCTCCACCCTTGACCGGGCGAGGCCCCGGCCGCTGTGCCTGCGGCAGAGGGCGACGCGACGGTGTAGATTACGTCTGAATCCTGACCCGGTTTCCGCCTAAAATCTGACCCATCCTCGAGACAGCAGTATCCTCGCCCGTCACGCCGGTGGCGGCAGCGAGGAGGAAGCGAGGGTGATCAACGTGGAAGCCTGGACAACGATCCGCTATCTGCATGCCCAGGGGGTGGGCATTCGCGCGATTGCCAGCCAACTCGGCCTGGCGCGCAACACGGTGCGCGCGGCGGTACGCGCCGCCGACGCGCCGCAGTACGCCCGGCCCCCGCGCCCGAATCCGCAGCTGGCCCCGTTCGCGGACCAGATCACCGCGATGCTCTTCGAGCGGCAGTTCATCGGCTCCCGCATTCTGCGGGAGCTGCGCGCCCTGGGCTATGGCGGCAGCCAGACGGCGCTCTATGCCCACCTCGCGGCGCTCAAGGCGGCGCGCGCCGAGGGGCGCGCCGTGATGCGCTACGAGACCGGGCCGGGCGAGCAGGGGCAATTCGACTGGTCGCCCTACCAGGTGCACTTCGGCGCGACCCTCCGCCGGGTGGTCGTCTTCGGACTCATCCTCGGCTATAGCCGTCGCGCCTGCTACCTCGCGAGTCTGGAGGAGGCGCAGGGCTCCGTCTTCGCCGCGCTGGAGGCGGGGCTCGCCCACTTCGGCGGCGTCCCGCGAAAGCTACTCGTCGACAACGCCAAGGTGCTGGTGACCGACGCGCGCCCGGCCGCCTTCGCCTGGAATCCGCGCTTCCTCGCGCTCTGCGGGCACTACCAGCTCGAGCCGGTCGCCTGTCGGGTCCGCCGCCCGCAGACCAAGGGCAAGATCGAGCGGCCCTTCTTCTATATAGAAGAACACTTCATCAAGGGGGGCGTCTTCGCCGACCTGGCCGACCTCAACCGGCAGCTGGCGCGCTTCCAGGCCGAGGAGCTGGACGCCCGGATCCACGGCACGACGCGCGAGTCGCCACTGGCGCGTTTCGCGGGGGAGCGGTCGCACCTGCTCCCGCTGCCGTCGGCACGCTTCGGTACCGGCCTGGAGGAGGTGCGGCAGGTGAGCCGCGACTGCCTGGTCAGCTACGGGGGCAGCCGCTACAGCGTGCCCCACCGCCACGCCGGGGACCAGGTCTGGGTGCGGGCCGTGCTCGGGACGCGGCTGGAGGTCTATGCCCAGGGGGGGGCGCGCGTCGCGACCCATACGCTGGCGGCGACGAAGGGGGGCCTGGTGGTCGATCCGGACCACTACGCGGGCCTGCCGCAACGGAGCCCCACGACCAAGGCCAGCGGCGCGGCCGCCTTCCTGGCGCGGTTCCCCGACCAGCGGCCCTTCCTCGACGGGGCCCTCGCGGCACACCCCACCGGCCCGGCCGTCCTCGTGCGCGCGGTCCTCGACCTGGCCACGAGCTACCCCGATGCGGCCCTGCACGCCGCCTTCGCGGCGGCCGTCGCCCACGGCTGCTACACCCTGCCCTTCATCCGGGGCGTCCTCGAGCCGCACGCCGTGCGGCTCGAGCCGCCGCAACGCCTCGCCGTCATCCTCGCCCCGCTCCCCGAGCAGGCCGTCACCCGGCCGTTGTCTGTCTATCAGCGCCTCTTGGAAGGAGAAACCCGATGACTACCGAGGCGGAACACCTACAGACCCAACTCCACACGCTCGGCCTGCGCGCGATGGCCGCCGTCTGCGAGGCGGAGGCCGCCAAGGCGGCCAAGAGCCAGACCACCTACACCGCCTTCCTCGCGCGGCTCATCGACGAGGAGGTCGCGGCGAAGGTCGACCGCTCCGTCAACGCCCGGATCGCCAATGCCCATCTCCCGGCGCGCAAGACGCTGGCGGAGTTCGACTTCGCCTTCCAGCCCGGCCTGGCGGCGGCCCGGGTCCGCGAGCTGGGGACGCTGACGTTTCTGCAGACGGCGACGAACATCCTGCTGGTCGGCCCGCCCGGCGTCGGCAAGACGCACCTCGCCCTGGCCTGGGCGCTCCAAGCCTGTCTCGCCCGCAAGCGCGTCCTCTACACGCATGCCCCGGCCCTGCTCGACGGCCTCGTCGCCGCGCAGGTCGCCAACACGCTCGGACGACAGTTGCAGCAGTTGCGCGGGCAGGAATTGCTGGTCATCGACGAGTTGGGTTATGCGCCGATGGACCCGCAGCGGGCGACGCTCTTCTTCCAACTCGTCAGCCAGAAATACGCGCATAGCTCCATCATCGTCACCACCAACGTGCCGTTCGACCAGTGGGGGCGCATCTTCGGCGATGACGACGTGATCGCCGCAGCGATCCTCGACCGCCTCCTCCATCACAGCGAGATCTTCGCCATCTCCGGGCCGAGCTACCGCCTCCGTGGTAAGCTCGCCCAGTGACCAGCGCGGCGGGTGGGTCAACCTTCCGGCGAAATGTGGGTCAAAGTTGAGCCGTAATCTACATGGGACCCCGCCCTGGGGGTCTACGACAGCAACCGGGTCGTCTTCGCGCGCCTGCAACCGTGAGGTGCCGCGCCGCCCGGAGAGGAAGGAGGATCCCCATGGCAC
>JBPCNQ010000141.1:0-2782 GCA_051001095.1 Thermoleophilaceae bacterium | reverse complement strand
ACTCGTTGCACAGCTGGGCGGCCAGCGTCTTGTTGTGGGCGATCACCAGCGACGGTCGCTGGAGCTTCTCGATGGCGAAGGCCATGGTGGCCGTCTTGCCCGAGCCGGTGGCGCCGAGCAGCGTCTGGAACCGGTCCCCGCGCTCCACGCCCGCCACCAGCGCGTCGCGGGCCGCCGGCTGTTCGGCGACCGGCGAGTAGGCGGCGTTGAGCTTGAAGTCGGGCACCCCCTTGAAACTAGCGGCGCGGGCGGAGCGCTCGGGGGCGAAAACGCGGTGAATGACGACTCCACCGTCATATGGACCAACGAATCGTCGCTCGGCTCGCCCAGCGCCAGCACGGCGTCGTGAGCTGGGTACAGCTGCGCGCCGCCGGCATATCGCCGACGGTCATCGACCGGCGCTGCCGGCGCGGGGCCTGGGTCCGGCTACACGTGGGTGTCTATGCGATCGGGCACGCGCCCCTGACGCGTCGGGGGTGGCAGTTGGCCGCAGTGCTCGCCTGCGGCCGCGGTGCGTTGCTCAGTCATGCCAGCGCGGCGGAGCTGTGGAGACTCGTTCCCGGTGCAAGGCGCGACCATCATGTGACAGTCCCGACCGCTGGGGGAAGACGTCAACCGGGCATCATCGTGCATCGGCGCCTGGATCTCGACCCGGCCGGCGCGACTTCCCTGCACGGTGTGCCGATCACAGGCGCTGCGCAAACGATCCTCGATACCGCGGCGACAGTCGGGCGAAGAGCCACGGAGAAGATGCTCGACCAGGCTGAGCGACAGCGGCTGTGCGACCTCGACCAGGTGCAGGCCGCTTTGAGCCGAAATGCCGGCCGGCGGGGCGCCGGCGTCCTGCGTGCCGCGCTGACCGAGCGTCTCGAGGGCACGGCCGACACACGCAGCCCACTCGAGGAGCTCTTCTGGGGCCTGTGCATCCGCGAGCGGCTACCTCGACCTCGGGTCAACGTGGTAGTGCACGGCCTCACGGTCGACTTCTACTGGCCGGCCCACGGCGTGGCGGTGGAGACCGATGGCTGGGACTCGCACCGCACGCCCGAGCGACTCCAGCAGGACGTCCGTCGCAACAACCGCCTCGCCCTCGCCGGCGTCTTTCTGCGGCGGTTCACCTACTCCGATGTGACCCGTCAGGCCAAAGGCACCGCGGCCCAGGTGAGATCGGCGCTCCGCGATCGCGGTCCGGAGCTCCGAGAACTCGATGCTTCGGCCCGGCCGCAGAAGCCCTGACGGCACCGAGCTACGACTAGTTCGCCCATGTGACGGTGGGATCGTCATTCAGCGATCCGGATACGGTTTGGGGACTGTCCTCGAGCGAAAGATCCAATGGCCACGCAGGTGAGTGAGAACGAGGCGCGCCAGGTCGCGGAGGATGCGCGCGAGCAGGATTGGAAGCTGCCCAGCTTCGGAAAGGGCCTCTTCATGGGCGACTACCGCCTGGACCTGATCCACCCCCAGCCCAGGCTTGACGCCGAGAAGGTGGAGAAGGGCGAGCGCTTCCTGGCCACCCTGCGCCGGTTCCTGGAGGAGAAGGTGGACGCGCTGCAGATCGAGCGCGACGCCAAGATCCCCGACGAGGTCCTGGACGGCCTCAAGGCGATGGGCGCCCTGGGCATGAAGGTGCCCCAGGAGTACGGCGGCCTGGGTCTGTCGCAGGTCTACTACAACCGGGCCCTGATGCTGGCCGGCAGCGCCCACGCGGCCATCTCCACCCTGCTCTCGGCCCACCAGTCGATCGGCGTGGCCGAGCCATTGATGCTGTTCGGCTCCGAGCAGCAGAAGCGCGAGTGGCTGCCCAAGGTGGCCACCGACCACGTGTCGGCCTTCCTGCTCACCGAGCCCGACGTGGGCTCCGATCCGGCCCGGCTGGGCTCCACCGCCACCCCCACCGAGGACGGCACGGGCTACACCATCGACGGCCTGAAGCTGTGGGCCACCAACGGCGCGATCGCCGACATCGTGGTGATCATGGCCAAGGTGCCGAAGTCCGAGCGGTCCAAGGGCGGCATCAGCACCTTCGTGCTGCCCTACGACGCCGAGGGCGTGACGGTCACGCACCGCAACGCGTTCATGGGCCTGCGGGGGATCGAGAACTCGGTCACCAAGCTGGAGAACGTCTACGTGCCCGCGGAGAACCGGATCGGCAAGGAGGGAGAGGGCCTCAAGGTCGCCCTGACCACGCTGAACACCGGCCGCCTGGCGCTGCCGGCCATCTGCCTCGGCGCGGCCAAGTGGGCCACCAAGGTCGCCCGCGAGTTCGCCTCCGAGCGCGTCCAGTGGGGCCAGCCCGTGGGCAAGCACGACGCGGTGGCGCAGAAGATCGCCTTCATCGCGGGCACCGCCTTCGGCCTGGAGGCCATGCTCGACGTGTGCTCACGCCTGGCCGAGGACAAGAAGAACGACTTCCGCATCGAAGCGGCCATCGCCAAGCTGTACGCCTCCGAGCTGGGCTGGCAGGTCACCGACGAGCTGATGCAGATCCGCGGCGGCCGCGGGTACGAGACCGCCGAGTCGCTGGCGGCCCGCGGAGAGAAGGCCGTGCCGGTCGAGCAGGTGATGCGCGACATGCGCATCAACCGCATCTTCGAGGGCTCCACGGAGATAATGCACCTGCTGATTGCGCGCGAGGCAGTCGACCGCCACCTCGACGTGGCCGGCGACATCCTCGATCCCGACACCGAGATCAAGGACAAGGCCCGCTCGGCGGTCGCCGCCGGCGCCTTCTACGGCAAGTGGCTGCCCCAGCTCGCCACGGGCAAGGGTCAGGATCCGCGCT
>JBPCNQ010000140.1:0-5106 GCA_051001095.1 Thermoleophilaceae bacterium | reverse complement strand
CTCCTCGCCCAGCAGGCGGATCAGCTCGGAGTTGATCACTACCACCGGCCGCTCGCTGCCGCTGGCGAACGCGTTGGCCAGCGGGTACTGGGTGAGGTAGAGGTCGGGCACCGACTCCAGGTCCAGCACGTTGTAGACCTCGCGCTGCAGCTTCCAGATATGAGGCAGCTGTCGCTCGCCGAGGCGAACCGACGCCCCTAGCGATGCCGCCCGCAACGCCCGCTCGTAGCCCAGCCCGACGAGCTTGCGCACCACCTGGTCCAGGTAGGGGACGTTGCTCAGCGCGGTTGTGGCGGCACGATCGGCCGGATGCTGGTAGGCCTTCGAGGAGATGCTCTTGAGCTTCCAGACCTCCGCGGGAACGGCCATGGCCGCAGCCTATCCACAAGCCGGCAGACGGCGGCCGCGACACGGTGACCGGACACGCGCAAGCTCCACGGCTGCTCCTCCCGCCCGGGCCTGGCTGGATGCACGCGCAGGACATCCCGGCGAGCCCGGTCCCTCCTCTATAGCGTGAGGTCATGGCCGGTCGCATCCTCGTGGGCACCTCCTCCTGGGCCGATCCCGGTTTTGTCAAGGACTGGTATCCGGCCGCCATGAAGGCGGGGGATCGCCTGCCCTGGTACGCCGAGCGCTTCGAAGGCGTTGAGCTGAACTCCAGCTTCTACGCGGTGCCCGAGCGCGACACCGTGCGCCGCTGGGCCGAGATCACGCCCGATGGCTTCACCTTCGACGTCAAGCTGCACCGCCTGCTGTCGCGCCACTCGGCCGGCCTGGACTCCCTGCCGCCCGGTCTACGGGAGCAGGCGGGCACCACCGCGCGGGGCCGCGTGGAGCTCACACCCGAGCTGGAGACCGTCCTGACCGGCGAGATCCTCGCCGCCGTGGAGCCGCTCGAGCGGGCCGGCAAGCTCGGCGGCTTCCTGCTTCAGCTCACGCCGGGCTTCTCGCCCAAGCGCAACGAGCTCGCGGAGCTCGAGCCGCTGGTCTCGGCGTTCGCGCCGCGGCGCCTGGCCATCGAATTGCGCAACCGCCGCTGGGTGGACGACGAGCGGATCGCCGACACGATGGAGTGGTACTCCGACCAGGGCGTGGCCTTCGTGTGCGTCGATGCCCCACCCGGCGACGCCACGCCGATCATGCCCTCGGTGGACGCCGTGACCCGCGACGACCTGGCCTACGTGCGCATCCACGGCCGCGACACGCAGGGATATCTGAACGGCAAGTCGGTGGCCGAGCGCTTCGGCTGGATCTACGGCGACGAGGAGCTCCAGGAGATCGCCGGCCGCGCCCGCGGGCTGGCCGGGCAGGCGGCCGAGGTGCACGTGTTCTTCAACAACAACCGCGACGACGACGCCCCCACCGCGGCGCGCCGCTTCCGGGCGCTGCTGGGCCAGGATCCCGGGCCGCCCCCCGAGGACGCGCAGCTCACGCTGGCCTGAAAGCCTGGGTGCGGTGCTCGCTTCTGCCCGGTGTCGAGAGGACGGCCCTCAGGCGACCCAGAGTCCTTTCCCCACCCTTCCGGTAAACCAACCGTCATGAAGGCTCTTCCCGGCTCGGGCAGACCCCGTCGCGGTGAGCGAGAGAATGCCTGGCTCTGATAGATGATCGAGACCCCGAAGGTGTGCGCCGGGTGCGCGCGAGCAACCCCTCGCCCCTGACCCTGGACGGCACGAACACCTACGTCGCCGGGGGCTGGGTGGTCGATCCGGGACCTGAGGATCCGGGGCACCTGGACGCCGTCCTCGACGCCACCGGCGGCCACATCGACGGGATCGCGCTCACCCACACCCATCCCGACCACGCCGAGGGTGCGGAGTCGCTGGCCGCGCGCGGGGGGGACGTCGCCGTCGTCCTCGGCCGGGAGGGGGACACCGTCGGGCCGTTCGGTGTGATCGCCACGCCCGGTCACTCCGCGGATCACGTGATGCTCCTGCTCGGGCGGATCGCCTTCGCCGGGGACAACGTGCTGGGTCAGGGAAGCGTCTTCATCGGCCCGGGCGAAGGCTCCCTGTCGGCCTACCTGAAGTCCCTGCGCCGCCTTCGGGACATCGACCTCGAGGTCATCTGCCCCGGCCACGGGCCCTACGTCTGGAATCCGGCCGCCAGGCTCGACGAGTACCTGGCGCATCGGGCCGAGCGCGAGCGGCTGCTGGTGGAGGCGCTGCGAGACGGTGCGAGGACAGAGGCGGCGATGCTCGACCGTGGGTGGTCGGACGTGCCCACCGAGCTGCGCGGCGCGGCCGCCCTGACGTTGCGCGCCCATCTGGAGAAGCTCGCCGAGGAGGGCCGGCTGCCCGAGGGCGTCGATCCGGCCGGCCCGGGGTAGGGACGCTCGTATGAGAGCCGTGATCGCTACGAGGACGGGCGGACCCGAGGTACTCGAGGTTCAAGAGGTCGATCCACCCGAGCCCATCCCCACCGAGGTGCTCGTCCGTGTGCACGCCGCCGGAGTGAACCCCGTGGACTACAAGACCCGTCAGGGAGGGGGCATGGCCGGCGTGCTGGGCGATCCGCCCTACCGAATGGGGTGGGACGTGGCCGGCGTGGTGGTGCAGGTGGGCATGGGAGTCACCCGCTTCAAGCCCGGCGACGAGGTGTTCGGCATGCCCCGCTTCCCCCGCGAGGCTGGCTGCTACGCGGACTACGTGACCAGCCCGTCGCGGCAGCTGGCGCTGCGGCCCGAGGGTCTGAGCTTCGGGGCGGCCGCGGCGCTGCCGCTGGCGTCGCTCACGGCGTGGCAGGCGCTGGTGGAGACCGCGGGCGTGCAAGCCGGGCAGCGGGTGCTGGTACACGCCGCGGGCGGAGGGGTCGGTCACCTGGCCGTCCAGATCGCCAAGGCCAGCGGTGCCGAGGTGCTCGGGACCGCGAGCGCGGCCAAGCTCGACTTCCTTGGCGAGCTGGGACTGGACCGCCCGATCGACTACGAGTCAGAGGCCTTCGAGCAGGTGGCCGCCGGAGTCGATGTGGTCCTGGACCTGGTGGGCACCAAGGAATACGGCCTCCGTTCGCTGGAGTGCCTGGTGGAGGGAGGCCTGCTGATCGTGGTGCCCTCGGGCGCCGACCCGGAGGTGATCGAGGCGGCCGAGAAGCAGGGCAAGCGGGCCACCGGGATCCTCGTCGAGCCCGACGGCGGGGCGCTGGAGCGGATTGCCGAGCTGTGCGAGCAGGGCTCGCTGACCGTCGCACTCGAGGAGCCGCTCGGACTGGAGGAGGCGGCCAGGGCCCACGAGCTGGGCGAGCTGGGTCGCTCGCAGGGCAAGCGGGTGCTCTGGACCGGCGCCTGACGCCGGTCACGCGTCCCCCCTGGGGCACCGGGCCCGTTCGGCGCGCCGGAAGGGGTGGCCGGGCCGGTAGCCTTGGCTGCCGTGATCAGCACCAACCAGCTCAGGAACGGCACCCACATCGAGGTGGACGGCACCGTCTTCAAGGTCGTGGAGTTCCAGCACGTCAAGCCGGGCAAGGGACCGGCGTTCGTGCGCACCAAGCTCAAGCGCCAAAGCGACGGCGCCTCCCTGGACAAGACCTTCCGCGCCGGCGAGAAGTTCCGCCCGATCCGCACCGAGACCCGCAAGATGCAGTACCTCTACTCGGACGGCACGGACTCCCACCTGATGGACATGGAGACCTACGATCAGCTCAGCGTGCCCCAGGCCCAGGTGGCCGAATCGCTGCGCTGGATCCGGGAGAACGAGGAGGTCGATCTGCTCTACGTGGACGACGAGCCGGCCGACCTGCAGGTGCCCAGCGCGGTGGAGATGGAGGTGTCCGAGACCGAGCCCGGCCTGCGCGGCGACACCGCGTCGGGCGGCGGGGACAAGCCGGCCACGCTGGAGTCGGGCGTGACCGTGCGGGTGCCGCTGTTCGTGAACGTGGGGGATCGGGTGCGGGTGGACACGCGCTCGGGCGAGTACGTCTCGCGGGCCTAGGCACCGGCATGCGGCGCACCGACCACAGACGAGCCGCTGTCGTCGCGCTCTACCAGGCCGATCTGACCGACCGCCACGCTCCCGACCTGCTGCCGGGCGTCGGCACCGGCTTCGCGCGCGAGCTGGTCGAGGGAGTCGAGCGCGACCGTGAGGAGATCGACGAGCTGATCGAGCGCTACTCGGAGGGCTGGACGCTCGATCGGATCGCGCCGCTGGAGCGCAACATCCTGCGGGTATCGCTGCACGAGCTGCTGCACCGGTCCGACATTCCCGCCGAGGTGTCGATCGACGAGGCCGTCGAGGCCGCCAAGGAGCTGTGCGGCACTGACGCCCCGGGGTTCGTGAACGGCGTCCTGGGTGCCGTCCACCGCACGCGGGCGGCGGCGACAGGGTGACCGACAGGGGACTGGACCAGCTCGTCCAGGAGCTCGAGGACACGGCCACCCGGCTGCGTTCGGGCGAGCTGGACCCCAAGCCCGCCGCCGAGTTGGTGGACCGCTGCGCCCAGCTGGCCGTGGAGATCGGCTCCGCCCTCGACGGCGCCGGGCGCGAGGCGCCCGACGAAGGACAGGAGCAGCTGCTGTGAGCACTCGCGCCGCGCTTTACCCGACCGAGCTCCAGGAGCTGGTGGACGCCTACCTGGCCCAGGCCGCGCTGGGCTCCGAGCCCGGTGTGGAGCGGCTGCGCGAGGCCATGCGCTACTCGCTGCTGGCCGGCGGGAAGCGGATCCGCCCGGTCCTGGCTCTGGCCACGGCCGAGGCCCTGGGCCGCGAGGCCGACGAGGTGCTGCCCTTCGCGGCGGCCATCGAGATGATCCACACCTACTCGCTGATCCACGACGACCTGCCCGCCATGGACGACGACGACCTGCGCCGCGGGCAGCCGACCTGCCACGTGGCCTACGGCGAGGACGTGGCCATCCTGGCCGGCGACGGCCTGTTCGCCGAGGCGCTGCGCCTGGCCTGCGCCGAGCAGCAGTCCGACGCGCCGAACCTCCTGGCCGCCGTGTGCGAGCTGACCGCCGCCGCCGGCGTGGACGGGATGGTGGGGGGCCAGTTCCTGGACGTGACCGCGCCCGGCGACCTGGGGCCGTCGGCGCTGCGACGGCTGCACGAGCTGAAGACCGGGCGGCTGATCGCGGCGTCGGTGAACTGCGTCCTGCACCTGTGCGGGGCAT
>JBPCNQ010000139.1:0-2825 GCA_051001095.1 Thermoleophilaceae bacterium | reverse complement strand
CCGCTGATGTTCCGCACCTGCGAGCTGGTGGTGGTCAACAAGATCGACCTGCTTCCCCACCTGGACTACGACATCGACAAGCTGCTGACCAACATCAGGTCGGTCAATCCCGAGGCGGAGGTGATGCAGGTCAGCGCGCGCACGGGGGAGGGCGTCGAGGCGTTTCGCCACTGGCTGCTGCACGCGGCGGAGCGGGAGCCGGCACCGGCATGAGCGCGGGTCGCGACCGATGGCCCGGCGAGCACCGCACGAGGCTATGAGCGCCGCCCGCGCCGAGGCGGGTGAGCAGTTCTTCGCCGACCAGGCCGAGCCGCTGGCCCGGCTGTGCCACCGGATGGCCGAGCGCTTCGCCCGCGGCGGCCGGCTGCTGGCGACGGGTGGATCCCCGCAGGCGCGCTCGGACGCCCGCCACGTCGCGGTCGAGTTCGTCCATCCGGTGATAGTCGGCAAGCGCGCCCTGCCTGCTCTGGCCCTGACCGGGGAGGGCGGTCCGCTGGAGCGCCAGGTGGACCTCGCAGCCGAGGCCGACGACATGCTGATGGCCTTCGACGGCGCGGGTGTGGCCCTGGCCCGGGAGCGGGGGTGCCTGACGATCGCCTTCGAGCCCGTGGGGGCGGAGTGGGAGCTGGTGCCCCCGGTGGAGGACCCGCTGGTGGCACAGGAGCTGACCGAGACGGCCTATCACGTGCTGTGGGAGCTCGTGCACGTGTTCTTCGAGCATCGTGGGCTGCTGGAGGGCCGCGAGGCCCGGACAATCCACGACAGCGGGGCCTCCAGCTTCCTCTACCCATTCCTCGGGGAGTCCGAGACGGACCTGGACGCCGTGCTCGGGGACGTGCGCGCCTCGGTGCTGGCCAAGGCGGCGGAGATCGACGTATTGGCCAGCGAGACCCTGGTAGAGGGGGCCGAGGTGATCGCCGGCGCGGCCACCGAGCTGCGCGCGCGTCTGGACCGGGGCGGGCGGCTGCTGGCGCTGGGCAACGGTGGGTCGGCCACCGACGCGATGGACGCCGTCGCCGACATGCGCTGCCCCCCCCACGGCTGGCGGCCCCGGCGCGCGCTGGACCTGACCGAGGACTCCTCGGTGATCACCGCGGTGGCCAACGACGTCGGCATCGATGCGATCTTCGCGCGCCAGGTGATCGCCCACGGGCGGCCTGAGGACATGCTGCTGGCCCAGTCCACCAGTGGCAACTCGGCCAACGTGATCGAGGCGCTGGCCGAGGCGCGGCGGCGGGGACTGGCGACGGTGGCGATGGTGGGCTATGACGGCGGGCGGATCGCCTCCGACGGGCTGGCCGACTTCGTGGTGGTCACCCGCTCTGAGAACATACCCCGTATCCAGGAGGCCCAGGCGTCGGCGTGGCATCGGCTGCGGGCGCTGGTGGAGGACGAGTCGGCAGTGGTGAGAAGCCAGTTGCCGGGAGTCGCTCAGGGCTGAGAAGTGGCTGCGGTGTCTCGGCGACGGGTCAGGGCCCGCGTCGAGGGGGTCGTTCAGGGAGTTGGCTTTAGGCCCTTCGTCTACCGGCTGGCATCGGAGCTGGCGCTGGACGGGTGGGTGCTCAACGACCCCCGCGGGGTCCTGGTCGAGGCCGAAGGCGAGCCGGTTGCACTCGAGTCGCTGCTGAAGCGGCTGTCGGCCGACGCGCCACCGCTGGCCTCGGTCGAGCGCGTGTCGTCCGAGGACGTGGCCACCGACGACGTGCCGGGCTTTCGGATCGTGGAGAGTGGCACGGGCGGGGAGGCCGAGGCCCTGGTCTCCCCGGATGCCGCGACCTGCGCCGACTGCCTGGCCGAGGTGCTCGATCCCCAGGACCGCCGTCACCGCTACGCGTTCACCAACTGCACCAACTGCGGTCCGCGCTTCACGATCGTGGAGGGAGTCCCCTACGACCGCCCGCTGACCACCATGGCCGGGTTCTTGATGTGCGAGCGCTGCCAGGCCGAGTACGACGACCCCGCCGACCGCCGCTTCCACGCCCAGCCCAACGCCTGTCCGAGGTGCGGGCCTGCCCTGGCGCTGCGCGACGTCGAGGGCGGCCCGCTCGAGGCGTTCGATCCCCTCGCCGGCGCCGCGAGCGCCCTGCGCGACGGCCGAGTGGTGGCCGTGAAGGGACTGGGCGGCTACCACCTCGCCTGCCGCGCGGACGACGAGCAGGCCACCGCATCGCTGCGCGAGCGAAAGCACCGCGAGGACAAGCCGTTCGGGCTGATGGCCGCGGGAGTCGGGGAGGCACGGGAGCTGGTCGAGCTGACCCCCGTCGAGGAGGAGCTGTTGGTGGGCCGGGAGCGCCCGATCGTCATTGCCCGCCGGCGGCGCGGCGCCCCGGTGGCGGCGGCGGTGGCGCCCGGCTCTCCCGACCTCGGCGTGATGCTCCCCTACACCCCTCTTCACCACCTGTTGCTGGCCGAGGCGGGCACCACTCTGGTCATGACCAGCGCGAACGTCTCCGACGAGCCGATCGCCTACCAGGACGACGAGGCGCGCGAGCGGCTGCGCGGGATTGCCGACCTGTTCCTGGTCCACGACCGGCCGATCCACATGCGCACCGACGACTCGGTGGTCCGCTCGGTCGATGCCGGCTCCGGCCGGCCGTTGATGCTGCGCCGCTCCCGCGGCTACGTGCCGGGCAGCCTGGACCTCCCCGTCCCTGCGCGGATGCCCGTGCTGGCCTACGGCGCGGAGCTCAAGAGCACCTTCTGCGTGGCCAAGGGGCAGCGGGCCTGGGTCGGCCACCACATCGGCGACCTGTCCAACTGGGAGACGCTGCGCTCCTTCCGTGAGGGCATCGAGCACTTCGAGCGCCTGTTCGCGGTGGATCCGG
>JBPCNQ010000138.1:0-5437 GCA_051001095.1 Thermoleophilaceae bacterium | reverse complement strand
ACTGCATCTGCAAGCGCTTCTTGGAGGTGACCACGTCGGCGATGCCCTTCTTGACGTTCTGCAGCAGCTCCACCTGCTTCTGGTAGCCGTAGTCGAGCGTCTCACCCGGATCCTCGGACCTGTCCAGCAGCCTCGAGATCTTCGCCTTGAAAACCGTGGACATCCGCCCACCCAGTCCTGCCATGTCGTGCTGCCTCCTCGGATCCTGTGTGCAGAAAGCGCCCTTCACCCGGGCGCAATGGATGGCGTTGGGGTCTGAGGGCAAGCCGGGCGCCATAGATGGCGTCCGGGTCTGACGGCTACCTTAGTGGCTTGGAGCCGCGCCCCCCTTCCGATTCCTGCTCCGAGCTGGCGCTGTGGATCGGCCTTGCGGAGTCCAACTCCGCCGGCAACGCCCACGGCGGAGTGATCATGAAGCTGTGCGACGAGGTGGCCGGCATCGCCGCCATCCGCCACTGCGGCGGGCGAGTGGTGACGGCGGGCATGGACCGCATGACCTTCCGGCACCCCGTGCTCGTTGGTGACCTGGTCTCCGTGCGGGCCACGGTAAATGCCGCCTGGCACAGCTCGATGGAGGTCGGGGTGCGCGTGGAGAAGGAGAACCTGCGCACGCGGGGGGTGGAGCACACATCCACGGCCTACCTGACGATGGTGGCGCTGGACGACGACGGACGCCCGGCGCCCGTGCCGTCGGTCGACGCCAGAACCGGCGAGGAGGAGCGCCGGGCGCGCGAGGCCCAGCTGCGCCGTGACAACCGGCTGGCCGAGCGCGAGCAGCTGGGCTCGGGCTAGGCCTGAACCGACCCGTCAGGAGCCGCGTCGGGCTCGGCGAGCTGGCGCCACTCGATGAACTTGCCCTTCGAGAAGCGAAAGCCCACGCGCGCCGCGCCGTCACACGACGACTTGGGCCCCTTCCCCGGACGCAGCCTGAACGCCGCGACCACCGTCTCGCCCTCGGTCTTGACGTCGGTCACCTCGGCCCGGCAGGGCAGGCTCTCGTTGAAGGCCACCGCCGCCCTGCGGTCGGGCAGCCGCATCCTGGCCCCCTGCTCCACGACCGCGTTGCGGGCGAAGAACGACGCGGCCTACTCGAAGCGACCGGCGTTGAGCGCCCGGCTCCAGCCGCGTATCTGCGCGGCCTCGGGCGGCTCGCCTTGCTTGGGCCGCGCCGGCGCGGCCTCGGGGCCAGTCGCCGTGGCGGTTGGATCACCGGCCCGCGACTTTTCGTCTGAGCCCCCGCCCAGGCTGCACCCGCCCAGGCCGACGGCCAGCGCAACCAGCAGCGCAGTCAAGGATCGGTGGCGTCGCCCTTTGACGACAGGGCAGGGATGTCCTGTCGTCCTCACGACGTCACGGCCGCCGCCCGCTCCGCCCGCTCGGCGAGGTCGGCGCGGTCCTGGTCCTCCGAGGAGCGATAGAAGAAGAAGCACACGGCGAACAGCATGACGACGAGGTCCATGCCCATCATCATGCCGCCCGCCACCTGCTGATCGGTGATCGCGGACCACCCGTGCTCCGGCGCCCTGGTCGCGTAGGGATCGGGATAGGCCACCGAGCGCATCAGGATGAAGCCCATCCCCAGCATCATGCCGGGCAGCCGCGCGCCGATCAGGTAGGGCACCTTCCACAGGTCACCCCCGGCCCGGCGCCGCTTGGGCTCGATCACGGCCCACCAGACCAGCACGGAGCCGAGCACGAAGCTCTGGTGCTGCAGGGCGTGCACCCAGTCGTGGCGCACCGCGGACTCGAAGGGGAAGCGGAAGTGCCATCCGTAGAGGATGAGGATCCAGAGCGGCACCGCCACCAGCGGCCCTCGCAGCCGGCGGAAGATGCCGCGCAGCCACCCCACACGGGCCAGGCGAACCAGGGCCGGCTTGGGCAGCAGGAACGCATAGACAGGCGACCGCAATCCGACGAGCAGCAGCGGCGCGCCCAGATCGGCGATCAGCAGATGCTGGCCCATGTGGGCCACCAGCAGGTCGTCGCCCAGGCCGTCGAGCGGTGACACCAGGGCGACCGCCATCAAGGCGATCCCGGCGTGCCAGGCCACCTGCTGGCCCTTCGGCGCCTCGTACCCACGCGCCCCGAGCACGCGGATGGCGCGCACGTAGAGCACCTCGGCCAGCCCCAGCGCCGCGATCACTCCCGGGTCGAACGAGAACCCCACGAGCTAGATTGTGACGGGTGGGTTACGGGATGGGCAGGGATGCCCATCCCGTCGACGGCATCCGGATCAGGCCACGGCGGGGTCCGGCTCAGGCTCAATCACATCGCCGGAGGCGTTGCCCGGCCCCTGCGACAGCACTTCGGCCTCGCCGGCGCTTCGCTCCCTGTGGTCGGCGCGCTGCATCCGCGAGATCACCAGGCGCTGCACCTGGGCCGTGCCCTCGAACAGCTGGTAGATCTTGGCGTCGCGAAACCACTTCTCCAACGGGCAGTCCGTGGTCTGCGCATAGGGACCGACCAGATCCATCAGCTCGGTGGTCACCCACATGGTCACGTCGCCGGCCTTGAGCTTGGACATCGAGCCCTGGCCCCCGGTCATCGGCTTGCCCGAGCGGCCCATCCAGGCGGCGCGGTAGACGAGCAGGCGCGCGGCCTCGATCTCGGTGGCCACGTCGGCCAGGACCTGCTGCACGCGCTGCTGCTCGATCAGCGGGCCGTTCTCGTCAGACTTGCCCTCGAGGTACGCCAGCGTCCACTCGTACGCCGCGCGGGCGATGCCCAGCGCCGATGCCCCGACCATCGGCCGGGTGATCTCGAAGGTGGCCAGAGCGTTGGAGGGGCCGCCCTTCTGACCCGAGCGGGCCCTGGCCAGCTTCTTGTCGAGCTTCTCCTTGCCGCCCAGCAGGTGGTCCATCGGCACGCGCACGTTCTCCAGCACCACCTCCGCGGTGTGCGAGGCCCGGATGCCGATCTTGTCCTCCTTCTTGCCCTGGGTGAAGCCCGGGGTGTCCTTGGCGACGACGAAGGAGGCCTGGCCCCGGTGGCCGAGCTCGGGGTCGACGGTGGCCACCACCACGGTCACGTCGGCGATCCCGCCGTGGGTGATGAAGACCTTGGTGCCGTTGAGCACCCACTCGTTGGTGTCCTCATCGAGCCTGGCCGTGGTGCGCAGCGACTTGACGTCAGAGCCGGCGCCGGCCTCGGTCACGGCGTAGGCGCCCAGCTTGATCTCGTCGCCCTCGCCGTAGCACTCGGGCACCCAGCGGCCCACCTGCTCGGGGGTGCCCGAGGCGGCGATGCCCGCCGCCGCCAGCCCGGAGCCGGAGATGGCCAGCGCGATGCCCGCGCAGCCGTAGTGCAGCTCCTCGGCGTAGATCACCCCCAGCATTCCCTCGGGGTCGCTTCCCATGCGCATCAGCAGGTCGGTGCCGTGGAGCTTCCACTCGCGGGCGGCCTCGAGGGCCTCCCAGGGGACCGACTGCTCACGGTCGTACCTGTCGGCCATCGGCCGGATCACCTCGGTGGCGAAGCGCCGACAGGTGCGCTGGAAGTCGAGCTGCTCGTCGTTGAGGGTGAAGTCCACTGAGTGCCTCCAGGGGCCGATTGACTCGTCAGTCAACAACCCTAGTCGATACTCGGCCCAACTGGCCCGGCGCGAGGGCACCTAGGCCCGACCCCACATCGGCATCCTGGCTACAGTCCCGACCGTGCGCGCGAAGACCACTGCCGCCCTGACCCTGGTGGCGCTGACCGGCTTGTCGGGGTGCAGTGTGGGGGGCGGCGGCGAGTCGGAGAACCGTCTGCCCCAGCTGAGCGCCAAGTCCAGCGACAAGAAGGCCGTCGTCAAGCTGGGCTTCCCCTCCTCGGCCACCAAGAACACGATCCGCGTGGCCGGCGCCGACGCCGCGTCCGATGCGGCCGGGGTGGCCAGCGCCGTGTTCCCCTCCACCGCCAGTTCCAATCGCCCCACCGCGGTGGTGCTCGTGGACAAGGACGACTGGCAGGCGGGCGTGACCGCTTCGGTGCTGGCCGCCCGCCCGATCGGCGCCCCGCTGCTGATCTCTGACGGAGGGGATCTCTCCGCCGTCACCCAGGACACCCTGAACAAGCTCAAGCCCACCGGCTCGGACCTCTCCAAGGACGCCCAGGTGATCCGCATCGGCAACAAGCCGGCCCGCCCCGAAGGCTTCAAGACGGCGGTGCTCGAGGGCAAGGACCCCTACGAGCGGGCGGCCGCCATCGACCGCTTCTTCTCCGCCGCCCGCGGCAAGCCGAGCGCGAACGTGGTCGTGACCTCCGGCGAGCAGGCCGAGTTCGCGATGCCGGCCGCCGCGTGGGCCGCCCGCTCGGGCGACTCGGTGCTCCTGTCCAAGAAGGACCAGGTCCCGCCTGCCACCAAGAAGGCGATCGGCACCCACAGCGACGCGACCATCTACGTGCTCGGCCCGCCCTCGGTCATATCGGAGAAGGCCGTGGGCGAGCTCAAGAAGCTCGGAAAGGTCACGCGCATCCAGGGCAAGACGCCCGTGGCCAACGCGATCTCCTTCGCCCGCTTCCAGAAGGGCAAATTCGGCTGGGGCGTCGTGGTCCCCGGCTACAACTTCACGGTGGCGGGAACCTCACGCCCGTTGGACGCCGCGGCCTCGGCCGCCCTGGCCACCCGCGGCGTGTTCGCCCCCCTGCTGTTGACCGACGGGGGCAAGACGGTGCCCAAGCCGCTGGAGCAATACCTGCTGGGCGTCCAGCCCGGCTACGAGGACGACCCGGGGCAGGCGGTGTACAACCGCGTCTGGATCCTGGGCGACGACAAGCAACTGTCGCTGGCCGCCCAGGCGCGGCTGGACCAGATCACGGAGCTGATCCCGGTTCAGTCGAACTCGCCGTAGCCCCTGCCGTTTACGAAACGGCATTCGATGCCGGTTTCGTCGATGGCAGCCGTTTACGAAGCCGGCATGTGCCGGTTTCGTCGAGGGCAGCCGTTTACGAAGCCGGCATGGACGCCGGTTTCGTCGAGGGCAGCCGTTTACGAAGCCGGCATGGATGCCGCTTTCGTCGAGGGCATCTCTCGCTTCTCAGTAGGGTTCTGCTCGTGAGCGAGTACGAGCAGCCGGGCCGACTCGAGCGTGCGCCCACCGTCGAGGACGTCCGTCAGCTCATGGGCGCCTCCACTCCTCATTTCGCCCCCCACCTGCGCAACCGGATCGAGACGCTGATCTCGGTCCTCCCGGACGACCATCCTGCGCGCCTGCTCGGCGAGCGGGAGATCGGTCGCCTGGCCCAGGTGGCCCTGGGCTCGGAGCGCCGCGGCCAGGAGGGCCAGGGCGAGCCCGCCCTGCCCAGCCTGCGCGAGGGCCACGTACCGGAGTCGGCCACCGACACCGGCGCAGCCTGAACGGGCCGCGGTCACGGCAGCGCAGGAGCTGCCCCAGGCGCTCGAGCGGGCCCCGGCCCTCCTCGGCCGCCCGAGCGGGTGAAGGGAGAGCTGCACCGC
>JBPCNQ010000137.1:0-3993 GCA_051001095.1 Thermoleophilaceae bacterium | reverse complement strand
CACGGCACGGCCGATCGCGTGGAGGCATCGATCCACGAAGCCCTGCCCGAGGTCTCGCGCATCTACACCCACATCGAGCCGCTGGCCGAGACGGCGCCGGCCAGCAAGCCCCGGCGCCGTGAGGTGGAGGACGATCGCGCCGTCATCGACACCGTGGTGCGGCGCCACACGGGGACGCCGCCCGTCGACGTGCGCTTCCGCGACTCCTCCCAAGGGCGCATCGCCCTGGTCACGGTGGCCCTGCCCGGCGACGTGTCGCTCGGCTCGGCTCATCGGCGGGCGGGGGAGATCGAGCACGACCTGCGCGAGGAACGGCCGGAGCTGGGCGATGCCGTCGTGCACACCGAGCCGGCGGGCGGCTAGGGAACTCTAAGGAACGGCGGGCACGTCGCGCCCGAACGCGGTCTGGGCGGCCGCGAGGCGGAAGGGCTCCAGCTCGGTGCGCTGACGCGCGGCCCGCTCCGCGAGCTGGCCGAAGTCGAAGGCGGCCAGGCGGGGATCTGTGAGCTGGTCGAGGGACACCCACAGCAGGCGCTTGCCCTCGATCCCCATCGACAGACCCTCGAGCTCGATCAGGCGGCTGAGCGGCGAGTAGCCGGTCAGCTGGTCGTTGGGCTTCAGGCGCCCAGCCTTCTCGCCGACCCACGCGGCGGCCATCTTGGCCCGGTCGCGCCCCGCGCCGACCGCGTCCATCACCGATTTCAGCGTGGCCACGTCCTCCTCGACCTCCGCGGTCAGGCTTCCCAGCAGCACGCCGAGCTCGGAGCCGTCATTGGCGTCCCGGGTCCGGCGAGCCAGCTCCTCGCCCGTGGTCGACCCGGCGAGGTGATCGTTGAGGTATGTGGCCAGCAGTCCTTCGGGGCTCGAGTCCATGACGGGGCTCTACCCGAGGTGGCGCGCCCCACGCACGGCGCCCGGTTGATGGTACGACCGCCAGCGGGCTGTCCTAACGGACCACGACCTCGAGCCACCGCCGAAGCCGGCTTGTGGGAGCGCCGCGGGACGCGCTACCGTCGCCCCGTGCCCGCCTCGGCGCCGAAGTTCGTCGTAGCCCGCAACCCCGAGGAGGACAGCACGCTGCCCTTCCTGCTGCGCCTGCCCATCGACGGCGGCCTGCTGCTCAAGGCGCGCGAGCGCTGGCCCGCCACCGCCCGCGTGTACTGCCACCCGCTCGAGCGCTGGCCCGAGGCCGCCGAGGTGCTGGAGGAGGTGGCGGTTCGCCGCTGCGAGCGGCGCGGCAAGGCCGTGGACCTCGTGCTCGACCGGGGGCGGGAGAACCGCTCGCAGTTCGTGTTCACCGAGCCCCACGCCGGCCGGGCGGGGGGCCGGCGGATGATCTTCTGGCAGACCGCCCGCACCGCCCGCCGGGCGCGACCGGGCCAGCGCGCCCCCACCCGCCGCGCCTCCGGGCTCACCGAGCTGATCATCACGGTGGACAGCCGCGAGCGCTACCCCTACAAGTTCGCCGGCCGCGCGGTGGAGCGGACACGCGAGGCCCTCCCGGTCGGTGACTACGCGGTCAAGCAGGACGGCCGGGTGCTCTCCGTGGTCGAGCGCAAGACCCTGGAGGATCTGACCAAGTCGCTGATCGACGGCACGCTCGGATTCCGGATGGCGGAGCTGGCCGCCGTGGCATCGGCTGCCGTGGTGGTCGAGGGGCGCTACGGCGCGCTGCACAAGATCGAACGGGTCCAGGCGGGCTGGGCCGCCGAGGTCGTCGCACGACTGCAGGCGCGCTATCCGTCGGTGCCCATCGTGTTCGCGGACTCACGCAAGCTGGCCGAGGACTGGACGTACCGCTTCCTGGCCGCGGCGGTTGATCAGGCCGGGCCAACGGACTGACCGGACCAGCCACTCTTACACCTTCAGATGTGTATGGTCTTGTGCATGCGTACGAACATCGAGATCGACGACGAAGTCCTGGATGAGGCTCAGCGCTTGACCGGCATCAACACCAAGCGCGAGACCGTCGACCTCGCGCTCCGGGAGCTGGTGGCGCGGACCCGGCGCATCGGCATCCTAGATCTGCAGGGGCGCGTTCACTGGGAGGGTGATCTGGGCGAGAGCCGCCGCGGCCGGTCGTGATCGTCGTCGACACGAGCGTCTGGGTGGATGTCCTCAACGATGCCCCGACTCCCCAGGCAACTCAGTGCGCCGAGCTGATCCGGCGCGGCGAGTCGGTTGCGCTCACCGACATCGTGCTCACCGAAGTGCTCCAGGGCCTTCGCTCGGACCACGAGGCCGACCAGGTCGAGCGCCACCTCAGAGCGTTCCCCATCCTTCGCCTCGAAGGCACCGAGGACCTCGTGCTGGCGGCGCAGCTCTACCGGACGGCGCGGAAGGCGGGCGTGACCATCCGCAAGACGCTCGACTGCCTGATCGCCGCCCCCTGTGTGCGCACAGGAGCTCCGCTGCTCCACGCGGACCGGGACTTCGACCTGCTCGCCACCTGCACCGAGCTGCGGATCTGGAAAGTCTCATAGGCAGTTCTGATCCGGCGACCTTTCGGAGCCTGGTCCTGTGCATCTCGAGCTTCCGTGGCCCGCCACCCCCCGTTGGACCTCGAGGGCGGGGGACGCGAGGGCGAAGGGCTTCAGGCGGCGGCCAGCTCGACGTAGACGCCGGGCCCTGAGGACACGGGGAGCGGTTCGCCGTCCGCGGCCAAGCCCTCAAGGTGGAAGATGATCGCTTCGCGCATCCGAGCTTCGACTTCCTCGAGCGTCTCACCGGTGGCCACGCACCCGGGCAGGTCGGGCGACCACGCCGAGTAGTTCGAGGGCGGACCGCCCTCGATGAGGACCAGGTAGCGATTGGCTTGGTCTGCGTAGTCGGTCATGGCCGAACTCCAGCTTGACGGAGGATGCTCGCTGTGTCTTCGGATGCAAGTCCTCTCGCGGCTTGCCGGCCACGGTCACCCGTCCCGGCTTCGTCGGGTGCTTGAACTGACGGTGTGAGCCCTTGGTCGAGTGAAGGGTCCATCCGTCCTGCTCGAGCAGCCTGATGACATCGCGGACCTTCACGGTGTAGAGGTCGGAGTGCTCGTGCGCGACCAGTAGACGACACCGCGATCCCGTCGAGCACGCCAATGAGCACCGTGGCGCCTCACGGCGTGATCGGGGTCGCTGAGGTTGCCAGAGAATGGGCGAGCTCCCTTCTGTGACCGAGGAGGCGCGCGGGGCCATCGTCTCGGAGCTGGCCAGCCCGGCGACTCGCCGACTCGGAGGGTCCTGCGCCGTAGCGGTCGATTGGGATAGTCGTCGACAAGCGCCCGAGGTGGACGAGCCGAGAGATCAGCGCCCGGTTGATCTGCGCTCGGAAGCTCCCCAGAACCGCTCACGATCGGTGAGGCTGGTGAGGAGCATGCCCACGAGGACTGCTGCCAGATAACCGCCACTGCCGAACTCGAGCGCGTCGCCGATGATCGCCACCAGCACGCTCAACGATAGGAGCACCAAGCCGGTAAACGCCAGTCGTGGCATGCGGCTCATAGTAGCTCCGTCGCGAGGTCGATCCCGAGCACGAGTGCGATCCCCACGCCGATCCAAGCTCGGTCGAGCTGCCGCGCACGCGGACCGGAGAGCTCACGGCCTCCACGCTCGAGAGAACCGATCACCAGCTTGCCAAGAAGCGCACCCAGGCCGGCGCCGATCAGCAGATCCCCCAGAAGCCCAGCCTCGCCGAGAAGGCCAAGAGCGCTCGCACCGAGAACACAGATCCAGGCGAGAAGGGTGTCAGTGGCCACCTGATCTCAAGGCCCAGAGTGGCGCTGCTTCGCCCCCCTCAAGCCCCCGAGCAGGCTCAATGGTGGCGTGGCGACAGACCCTGCGCGGGGCCCTACTTCGGTTCGAGTGCCCGGACGAAGCTCACGCCCCGGTCGACCCAGGGGCCCAGCTCGTGCACGGTCTCGATCAGCTCGGCATCCACGTGCAGCCAGCCGTCCATTGGCCGGTCACCCATGACCATGCGCTCCACACCGCTAGCCGCGACAAGAGC
>JBPCNQ010000136.1:0-8765 GCA_051001095.1 Thermoleophilaceae bacterium | reverse complement strand
GCTCGGTGTCCAAGGCCCGCAGCGCGGAGGGATCGAAGGCCCCGTCCAAGGCGGCCTGGGCCACCGCCCTCAACCGGTCCGCACGCCGGCCGGTCACGCCGGGAAGCTCCGCCGCCCGGACGACCGTAGCGGGCGCCGGGAAGGCGGTGAGCTCGTGGTCTGCCACCTTCACCCGCTCGCCGAGCTCGGCGGTGAGGCGCGTCTTGAGCGCAGCAGCCTGACGCATGCTCGCGCGCTGACTGAGCGCGGACCACGCCGCCGCCTCGTAAGGGGTGCCGAAGCACACCGGCCGGCGGCCGGGGAAGCGCTCGACCAGGGTGTCCACGACCGGGTCGCGCGCGGCCACGTCCTCCAGTCCGCGGCCGTCGATGTCCACCGAGAGGATGCGCGCCGCGTGGGCCGCTATCCGTTCGTCGGACATGGCGGACTGGTGCTCCACGACGAGCCGATCGCCTTCGGACGCGCTCTTGGACGCAGCGGGCTTGACCTCGGCCCGGCGCACGGCGATCGCCGCGGCGGTGCCGTCATCGTCGACCAGAGCGACCCGAAAGACGCCGTGCTCTCCTCCGATGCCCGCCGCGTCGAATTCCTCCGCGAAGGAGATGCTCCGGTCGAGCGAGAACGCACCGCGGGGCTCCAGCTCGATGGTCACCGTGCAACCCTCTCGCATCCGGCCCGGTCGCGCTCACGCGCCAAGCCGGGGTTCACGTCTGCGTCAGCGGGCACCCCTTCCTCACACACCGAAACGGCGAGGAGGCAGATGTGGTGACCAAGGCACTTTACGTACCGCTGAAGGCGAAGCCCGGCAAGGAGGGCGACGTCGAGGACTTCCTCAACAGCGGGCTGGGGCTGGTCCAGGAGGAGCCCGACACCGTCACCTGGTACGCGATCAAGGAGGGCGACGGCCAGTACGCGATCTTCGACACCTTCTCCGACGACGACGGGCGCCAGGCGCACCTGAACGGGAAGGTCGCGGAGGCGCTGATGGCCAACGCCGACGAGCTCTTCTCCGAGCCGCCGGATATCCACCAGATCGACGTGCTTGCGGCGAAGGTGCCGGGGCAGTGACCAGGAGGCCGTAGCAGCCGAGGGTCGTGGAGGGGTTGGCGGGCTGGCGGGCTGGGCGCCGGGCCGTCAACCGACCTTCGGGTGCGCCGCGCGTAACATCGAACGGGTGGATCCCAGAGAGACCAGCGGCGAGGGCTTCATGGCGGCGCCCGCGCCGTCCTACAACGGCGACGAGGAGCGCGGACCGCGGCCGGAGGCGGGAGCCACCCCGGCGCCGGCTACGCCGGGCGCCAACCGCGCCGAGCCCTCGGCGGTCATCGAGCCGCCGTCCACGCCCGACGGCACCTTCGTGAAGGTCCACCCCGCCAACCATCCGCTCCCTCCTGCTTGCGAGGTCACGGTGAACTTCCAGGACTACCACCGCTCGAGCTCCAAGCTGGGGCGCTTCGGGAAGATCGTGGGTATCGATCTCGAAGGCGGCGAGTACCTGGTCATGCTCGACAACTTCGAGTGCCTGGCTGCGCCCATGCGCCGTGTGGAGTGGCGAAAAGTCGCGACATAGACGCGCTCGACGAGTCGCGCGTCAGGAGCGCAGCGCGGCGCGCAGGTAGCGCCCGACAAGCCTCTGGCGTGACCACTGCGTGGCCAGGACCAGAAGCGGAGCCAAGCCGGTGCCCACGAGGGCGGTGACGAGGGGCATGAAGAGCATGCCGCCGAAGAGGAGGAGCCCGATAGCCGCGCCGCCCTGACCGCCGATCAGGGCGATCACGAACCACCGCGCCTCATCGGAGGTTCTGGTCATGGCGCATCTTTCGCCACCGCCCTGGGCGCTCCCACCCCTGAAAGATTTCCTGCCTGCCTACCTCAGGCGGGCGTGCCCTCGGCCCGGACGAAGACCCTCACGCTCTTTTTGTGTTGCCTGGCCCAGTTCATGGTGGTGCTCGATGTCTCGATCGTGAACGTCGCGCTGCCCTCCATTCGCGGCGATCTGGACTTCAGCGGCACCGAGCTGCAGTGGATCGTGAACGCCTACACGCTCACCTTTGCCGGCTTCCTCCTGCTGGGCGGTCGCGCGGCCGACCTGCTGGGACGCCGCCGGGTGTTCGTGGCGGGCATGTTGCTCTTCTCCGTCGCGTCCCTGGTGGGCGGACTGGCCGAGGACAAGGTCACGCTGATCGTTGCGCGCGCGATCCAGGGCTTGGGCGGGGCGGTGGTGGCGCCGGCGACCCTGTCAATCCTGGCCACCACCTTCACCGACACGGCCGAGCGCAACAAGGCGCTGGGGCTGTGGGGAGCCATGGGCGGGGTGGGCGGCGCCGCCGGGGCGCTGCTGGGCGGCGGGCTCACCGAGGCGCTGAGCTGGCGCTGGGTAGGTTGATCAACCTGCCGATCGAGCTGGTCGCGGCCCTCGCGGCCTGGCGGGTGATCGCCGAACTGCCCATGACCCTGCTGATCGTGGTCTGCTCGCGCTTCGCCGGGCCGCTGGTCTCACGCCGCGGTCCATGGGGACTGCTGGCCACCGGCATGACGATGATCGCGGCCGGGATGTTGCTGTTCACCCGGATCGACCCCGGCGGGAGCTATCTGGCCGACGTGCTCGCGCCCTCCCTGCTGTGCGCGACGGGGATCGGCTTCTCCTTCGTGCCGGTCACGATCGCCGCCACCAGCGGTGTGGACGCCACCGAGAGCGGGCTGGCCTCGGGCCTGGTGAATACCTCGCGACAGATGGGCGGATCGCTGGGACTGGCGGTCCTGGCCACCGTGGCCACGGCGCGGACCCAGGAACTGGCCGCCCGGGCCAGCCAGGCCCAAGCCCTCACCGGTGGCTTTGACCGCGCCTTCGCGCTGGGTGCGGTGTTCGCGCTGGCCGGCGCGGTCGCCGCCCTGCTCGCGGCCGCGACCCGCACCAGGCGTCGCCGGGCGGCCGAAGAGCCCTCCTACGCTGTCTCGCCCTAGCCGAGGACCATCCGACGTTTCCCATCGACACCGCCTGACCCGCTCAGTGGCAGGCTCCCGACCCCGAGTCGGTCGTGGCGCCGTTGGGGGCGCGCACCAGGCGCCAGTCGTAACGGCCCTCGCCCAACGTCAAGGCCACCGCGCCGAGCACGCGGTTGTCGCGCGCCTCGCTGTTGGGGGCCTGACTCACGAACTGGTGCCCGCCCTTGCCGCCGACGCCCACCGTGAACTGGCGCAGGCCTCGAGCCGGGTCGGGAACGCCGGCTGGGGTCTGCGGCGCGAAGCGCTCGTAGAAGTGCTCGTGCCCTGACACCACCACGTCCGCGCCGGCCGCGTAGAGGGCGTCCCAGAACGGCTTGACGTCCCCGGACTCCTCGCCGTAGCGCCCCGAGGTGAAGCGGGGACCGTGGAAGTAGGCCAGCGTGCAGCGGGTCGGGTGGGCGGCCAGGTCGGCCCGCAGCCACTGGACCTGCGGCGAGTCAGGGCCACAACCGCCCGGAATCTGGCCGCACTCGGAGTTCAGGCCCACCACGTGCCAGCTGCCCACGTCGTAGGAGTAGTAGCCCCCCTGCTGGCGGTCGCCCGCGGGGCCGGTGCGCACGCCGGGGCCGTTGAAGTAGTCGTAGTAGCCGGCCGCGCCCGGGTCCTCGTACTCGTGGTTGCCGGGCACCGGGCGAATCAGCGACTTCACCCGCCCCCAGCTTGGGTCGAAGGACTGCTGGTACCCGGAGGCGGCCCCGTGCTCGTACTGGGAGTCGCCCACCATCAGCACCGCGCTCAGGTCCATGCGCAGCAGCTGATCGGAGGTCAGCTTCTGGCGGCACTTGCCCGGCACGCCCTGGCCCGCGTTGAAGAAGGGCGAGGACGGGTCGCACGCGATGTCGCCCGCCGCCGCGATCACCGGGTCCAGGGACGCCGGCTGCCAGCTGGGAAGGTTCGGGGCCGAGCCAGACGTGGTCAAGCGCCGCACGCGACGGCTGCGGCTGGGCAACGACCGCACCGGCCCGCCCCGGACCTTGGCGATGAACACCCGCCGCTTGTGGCGATAGGTGTGGGTGAAGGCCACCCGGGTCCCGTCGGGCGAGAAGGAGGGCTCGCCCTCGTCGCCCTTGACCGCGGTCAGCTGCCGCGCATGGCGGCCGTCGGCGGTGAGCGTGTAGAGGTCGCGCCTGCCCGCCCGGCCCTTGGAGTAGACCAACGTACGGCCGGTAGGCGACCAAGCCGGGGCCAGGTCATCCTCGGGGCTGCGGGTCAGTCGCTTGGGGGCGCCTCCGGCCTGGTCGACGGAGTAGATGTCGCTGCTCTTGGCGTTGCGGCGCACGAAGGCGATCTGGCTCTTGACCGACCAGTCGGGCGCCTCATCGTTGCTACGGCTCAGCGTGAGGCGGACCAGGCCGGTGCCGTCGGCGGAGACCCGGTACAGATCGCGCCCCCCCTTGGGCCCGCGCGCGAAGGCGATCGTCGTCGCGTCTGGCGACCAGCTGGGCATGGTGTCGGCCGGCCCGGTGGTAAGTGGCCGCTGGCCGGTGCCGTCGGTGTACTGGAGCCAGACTTGCGCGCCAAAGGATCCGTAGCGGGTCATGGCCACACGACGGCCGCGCGGTGAGAACACCGGGTAGCTCGACCTCCCGGCGGTGGGAATGACCCGCAGCCGGGTGCAGTTGGACTCGCGCGTGTAGATGGCGAGGCTGCCGGCGCGCTTGCCCGAGAAGGCGATGGAGCCGTTGGTGGGCTTCGTGGCGGCCCGGGCGGGGGCAGGCGCGGCGGCCAATGCGATTAGCACTGCGACGGCCACCGCGTAGACCGCTTTCCCGGGCTTTGGAGGTTGCCGCACGATCGTTAACAACTCAAGCACAGGGCCAGCGTTGCGGACCCAGAGCCGAGCCTGTTGGCGCGACCCCGTGGAAGCAAGCCGACTGCGCGGGCCCTAGCCGGCCGGAAAGAGCGCGCCGACACCGAGAGCGAAGCCAACCAGCAGCGGCGATTCGAGCATGCCATTGCGGCCAAGCTCGAGAACGACATCGAAACTCAGCGCCCGCGGCTGCGAGCGGCGAAAGACCAGAACGGCCTCCGCGGCGGTGTCCACCAGCCACAGCTCCGGCAGGCCGTGGCGCTCGTAGGCCGCCTTCTTCGCGCCGATGTCATAGCGCCAGGTAGAGGGCGAGCGGATCTCCACTACGAGATCGGGCATCGGCGACGGCGGCTGCCCGTGCCGGGCCGGCGCCCTCCCCTCGGAGTACCAGAGGATGTCGGGACCGAAGACGTTGCGCTCGTCGAGGAGGACGTCAATCGGTCTGAGCACGCGCCCTCGGCCAGGCTTCGCTCGGGCCCAGACCGACAGGGCGAAAGCCAGGTCGTCGTCGACGAAGCTGTGCAGCGGGGTCGGCTCGTTCACTACGAGCTCACCCTCCACCAGGCTCAGCCGCGGCCTCCCGCTCGCTGGTTCGGGCAGGGCAAGGAACTCCTGCGCTGTCATCCGTTCCGCGACCTGCATCGTTTCCATCGTAGACCTCCCCTGCGCGCTTGCTCACGTCTCGTCAAGGGCGGGCGCGCAGCAGTCTCGCCCCCCAAGCGAGCACTACACGGCTTAGCCGGGCAACGCCGCGGGTAAGGGCAGGCGCATGAGCGCCCTTCTACGCACCAAGTCGGTCGAGCAGTCCATCGCCGACACGCAGGAGTCCGAGCAGTCTTTGAGCCGGACCCTTGGGCCGATCGATCTGGTCGTCTTTGGCGTCGGGGTGATCATCGGCACCGGCATCTTCGTGCTCACCGGCGAGGCCGCCGGCGAGCTGGCCGGTCCCGCGGTGGCCATCTCCTTCGTGGTCTCGGGGCTTGTCTGCGCGCTCGCGGCCCTTTGCTACGCCGAGTTCGCCTCCACCGTGCCGGTGGCGGGATCGGCCTACACCTTCTCCTACGCCAGCCTGGGCGAGCTGTTTGCCTGGATCATCGGCTGGGACCTGATCCTGGAGCTGGCCCTGGGCGCGGCGACGGTCGCCTCCGGGTGGTCGGACTACTTCCGCACCGTGCTGGACGAGACCTTCGGGGTCAACCTGCCCACGTTCCTCGACGGCGACGGGCACAACCTGGTGGCCGCGGCAGTCGTGCTGGCCATCACCGCGCTGCTGTGCTTTGGCATCCAGCTCTCCAACCGGGTGAACCTGGTGGTGGTGGCGATCAAGGTGTGCGTGGTGCTGCTGGTGATCGTGGCCGGAATCTCCTACATCAAGGGTGCCAACTGGGACCCGTTTGTCCCACCCTCGGGCTCCAAGCCGGCGTCGGGCAGCCCCAGCGATCCCAGCCTGCTCCAGGACCTCGGCCTGGGCGCCGGCACCTTCGGCGTGGGCGGCATCTTCTCGGGCGCGGCCCTGGTCTTCTTCGCCTACATAGGCTTCGACATCGTGGCCACCGCGGCCGAGGAGACCAAAAAGCCCCAGCGCGACATGCCGATCGGGATCTTCGGCTCGCTGGCCATCTGCACGACGCTGTATGTGGCCGTGTCGCTGGTGGTCACGGGCATGGTCCCCTTCGACAAGATCGAGGTCGAGGCGCCCCTGGCCGCCGCCTTCCAGTCAGTCGGGCAGTCGACCATCGCCCAGATCGTGTCCTTCGGGGCGCTGGCCGGCCTGACCACGGTCATGCTGATCCTGATGCTGGGCCAGAGCCGGGTGTTCTTCGCCATGAGCCGCGACCGGCTCCTGCCGCCCTTCTTCGCCCACGTCTCGAAGCGCTACCGGACCCCCTACCGATCCACGATCTTCACCGGTGTGGCCGTGGCGCTGCTCACCGGCCTGGTGCCCCTGACCACGCTCGCCGAGCTGGTGAACATCGGGACGCTGTTTGCCTTCATGCTCGTCGCCGCCGGGGTGCTGGTGCTGCGGCGCACCCGGCCCGACCTCGACCGCGCCTTCCGCACCCCGCTTGTGCCCGCGCTGCCGATCGTCTCGGTGCTGGCCTCCTTCTACATCATGCTCAACCTGCCGGCCGCGACGTGGCTGCGCTTCGCCATCTGGATGGCGATCGGCTTCGTGGTCTACTTCCTCTACGCACGCTCGCACAGCCGGCTGGCCGAGGGCGCCGACACCACCTCGGGCACCGCCTCCCCCGCCAGCTGACGCGGCACCGCGGCGCGCCTGCGTTCTCGCCCCCACACTAGAGAGGACCGGGACGCCCAGCGCGAACGGGACTACGTGCTGCGCAGGGAGCTGTGGGCACAGGCCGGGAAGGCGCTCACCACGAGCTCGCCCGCTTCCCACCTTCTCCTTCTCCCTTTACCTGGGTGCCGATGGCGCTGTGGACGGCAGGCGAGCTCGCCAGCGAGTGCGTGCCCAACGTGACAACCACGAGCGAGATCGCCAGCGTGGCGAGCACGAACGGATTGGGGCTCCAGCCCTCCCCGGCGAGCAGGGGCGCCAGCAGTACCGACGCGACGATCTGCACGACCAGCACGACGGGAAAGACACGTATCGCGGAGCGGCTCTGAAGGGCGGTCATCTCGCTCAGCAGCCCCGCGCCGCCGGCGACGGCCGTCGCGGCCAGCCACACCGGCACGATCAGCCAGGCGCCCGACGAGGCTCCGTCGGCGAGGAACTTGGTGGAGAAGCCGGTCCAAGCGTAGGCCAGCCCCGCGCTGGCGACGACGAGCGCGCCGAAGCGGTGGTGGCCCCGCCGCGCGTAAGGGGCAAGGGCCACCGCTCCGAGCGCCGTCATGCCGGCGGCGACCACCACTGGCTGAGCGTGGACATCGCTCTGGCTGGGCGAGACGAGCACGAGCCCGGCGACCCCGGCGACGATCGCCAGGGCACCCATGACCTCTCTGGCGCCCACGCTCTCGCCGAAGAACCGCATGGAGATGAGCAGCAGCCCGACCACGCTGAGCGCCAGCGTCGGCTGCACGATGGTGATAGGGGCGCTCAGCAGCGCCAGCGCCTGCATCACCCAGCCGCCCGCCACGCACGCGGTGCCTATGAGCCACCGTCGCCGGGTCATCAGCCAGCGCAGCAGGGACAGCCTGAGCGAGTCCTCGCGCGGCGCCTCGCGCGCCTCGATCGACTGCAACGCCACACCGACGCTGTAGAGAGCCGCCGCGGCCAGCGCCGCAAGGACGCCGAGCGCCAGCCAGATCGACGAGCTGCCCTCGGCGACCACTACGCGATCGCCGCGGAGTCGAGGGATGACGCGGAGGGGACCTGTTTCGGGTGGGGCGATAGGCCAGCGCGTGCGGGCTCCCAGTCCGGGCGCAGCGCCATCGCCGCGTGGCCGCCCTCGGTCTTGACACCCAGGATCTGATGCAACTCGAGCCAGTCGTCCTCGAAGCTGACCCGCGAGCCGGCCAGGTACAGGCGCCACACACGCGCGCGCCCTTCGCCCACCTCCGCGACCGCCTCACTCCAGTGCGCATCGAGATTGGCCTCCCAGCGCGCGAGAGTATGGGCGTAGTGCTCTCGCAGGTTCTCCTCGTGGCGCAGCTCGAAGCCCGCATCGTGCATCGTCGAGATGATGTGACCGGGGCCGAGCAGCTCGCCGTCGGGGAAGACGTAGCGGTCGATGAAGCCGTAGCGCAGCAGCAGCGGGTGACGATTGCTCGGGCGGGTGATGGTGTGATTGAGCAGCCGCCCCTGGGGCCCCAGCTTGTCGTGGAGGAAGGCGAAGTAGGCCGGGAGCCTGGCCTTGCCCACGTGCTCGGTCAGGCCGATCGAGGAGATCGCGTCGAAGCCCGACTCGGGCACGTCGCGGTAGTCGAGCAGCCGTACCTCGGCCCGGGCGGCGGGGGGGGGCCCGGCGGCCGAGCGCGGTTCCCCATC
>JBPCNQ010000135.1:0-4099 GCA_051001095.1 Thermoleophilaceae bacterium | reverse complement strand
GGCCGGTGTCCTTAAAGGCCAGCACCTCCACGTCCTCGGCCTCGCACAGCAGCCGGAACGGCTCACGGCGGTAGGGGGAGACCGTCCCCGTGATCAGACAGGCCGGCAGCGGATCGCTGGGCACCGGCGACAGTATGCGGGAGCACCGCAGCGCCGTTCTCCTACGCTCTCGCCGTGCCCGGATCGCCGGACATCGCGCTGGTCTCCCTGGGCACGACGTTCGGCTGGCGCCGCGGCGACGAAGCCCTGGCCGCCCACGTCCGCGCGGCCGGGGCCACGTGTCGCGTCGTGGGGGTGCCGCTCGGCCACGCTGCTGTACTGCGGCGATCGATGGCCACCACCGACCTGGTCGAGGCACTCGCGGCCCGCAACTCGGCCCGGGGCCTTGAGGCCGGCGCCGTCATCTACTCGACGATCACCGCCGCTCTCCTTCAGCCCTCCCGGCACCCCTCCGCTGTCCGCTTCGACGGCATCGCCGCCGTCAACCGGCCGGGACTCGGCGGCGCCTGGCAGCGCCGTCGCGAGCCCTCCGTGCTGTCTCGGGCCGACCTGCTGCTGCCCATGAGCGAGCCGGCCGCCGAGCAGGCCCGGCAGGCGCTGGCCGCCGTCGGCCTCCCGCGCCCTGACACGATGGTGCTCGCCCCTCCGGTCGAGGCGGCCGAGCCCTCCGCCGGCGGTCCCGATGCGCTCGCCTACGCGGCCAATCCCGACAAGCGGGGCCTGGACCTGCTGTGCGAAGCCTGGGCGCTCGCCGCGACGTCCGGGGCGCGACTGGCGATCGGGGGAATCGACCGCGAGCAGGGGTTGCGCTGGCTGGAGCGATGCGGGGTGCCCGAGCCGGCGGGGGTGCAATGGCTGGGCGCGGTCGAGCGCGAGCGGTGGCTGTCGCTCGTGGCCTCGGCGCGCGCGTTTGTGAGCGCGGCCCGGATCGAGGACTGGGGCCTCGCCCAGATGGAGGCGCTGGCCGCGGGAACGCCGCTGGTGTGCGCGCCCTCGCCCGGCGCCTACGCCGCACTGCCACTGGCGCGGGAGCTCGATCCATCGCTCGTCGCCGCCGAGCGCAGTGCTCCGGCCCTGGGTCAGGCCCTGGACGCCGCGCTGGCCCTGGACGCCGCGCAGCGGGAGGACTACGCCGCCCGGGCTCGCGTCCTGCTGCGGCCCTACGAGGAGGGCGAGGTCCGCCGGCGGGTGGCCGAGGACCTCCTGCCGCGGCTGCTCAACAGCTCCTCATAGATCTCGGTCCAGCGCCCGCTGATCGCCTCGTAGGAATAGCGCTCGCCGGCCCGGGCGGCCATGGCCCGGGAGTCGAAGGTCGTGTCCAGCGCACAGCGCACCGCCTGCGCGAGGGCGTGGGGGTCGCCCGGCTCGGCCAGGCAGCCGGACTCCTCGTCGAGCATCTCCGGCACGCCGCCCACCCACGTGGCCACCGACGGCAGTCCGCTGGCCATCGCCTCGATGAGCACGACCGGCAGGTTCTCGGCCAGGCTGGAGAGGACGAACAGGTCGGCCTCGCGCATCAGCCGGGCGACCTCCTGCTTGGGGCGCTCGCCCAGGAAGCGAACGCGGTCCTCGAGGCCCAGCTCGCCGGCACGGCGCTCGAGGTCGCCGCGCAGCTCGCCGTCGCCGACGATGTCCAGGTGCGCGCCCTCGAGCTGGGTCATCGCCTCCAGCAGGTGGACGTGTCCCTTCTTCTCCGCCAGCGCACCCACGTTGAGCAGCCTGGGCGCTCCGCGGGGTGGGTGGGCCCGCGCCGCCGGCTCGAACGCCTCGGTGTCGACCACGTTGGCCACCGTGACCATCCGTGCGCGGGGCGCGATCCTCCTCAGGTGGCCGGCCAGCTCGTCGCTCACGGGCGCCACCACGTCGGCGCGCTCGAAGGCGAAGCGGGCGAGCGACCGCTCGTACCCGGTGATCAGCCCGCGGGCGAAGCCGGTGTAGTGCTCGGTCACGGCGACCCGAGCGCGGGAGACCAGCCCGATGGCCAGCGCCGGGAGGGCCGCCGAGTACACGTGCGCGTGCACGATGTCGGGACGCCAGCCCTCGCCCCGCAGCCGCCGGATCGCGACCGCCATCCCCAGGAGCTGACACACCAGCGCCAGCGGCCGCAGGCGCGGGCGCCGGTAGCGCACCCGCAACGTGCGCAGGCCGTCCTCGACCTCGTCGGTCAGCTCGTACAGGCCGAAGCCGGGGTCCGGAGTGGCCAGCGAGGCCAGCACCACCACGTCGTGGCGGGTGGCCAGCGCGGCGGCGTGCTCGCGGCAGAAGATGCCCCACACCGGCTGGTCGGGCCACGGGTACCACTTGGGGACCACCAGGATGCGCATGGTCAGGGCCCCAGCCGGCGAATGGTGGCCACCGTGCGCTGGGCGTCGTCGGTGCGCACGAAGTCTCTCCCGGCCAAAAAGCGCGAGGCTTCGGCCGTCGCCTCCGCGTGGGTGTAGGAGCTGGCGATGCGCTGCCACTCGTGGCGCACGGGCAGGGCGTCGATCACCCCGAGCCGCCAGCCGCGATCGCGGGCGATCGCCCCCCAGTGGTTGTCCAGGCCCCATCCGAAGCGCAGCGGGGGGAAGGGCGCAAGCGCGTCCGTCGCGCGCCGGGAGAACATCGTCAGCGGGCCGATCTCCACGAAGTTGGTCAGCCGGGCCAGCGACGACGGCCTGGTGCGAGTGACCCGCCAGGCGGCGTGGCTGCGCATCGACTGCGCCGGCTGGGCCAGGTCCAGCGCCAAGCGCTCGCACACCGCCACGAAGCGGTCCAGGAACCGGATCGGCAGGTCGATGTCGTCGTCGACCACGATCAGCCGGTCGAAATCGGTCAGCGCCGGCGCCTTCTCGAGCAGCGCGTTCACGTTCTCGAACTTGCCGCCGGTCATGTGGGCGGCGACGGTCAGCTCGGCCAGTGCGGGGTCGGGCTCACGAGTAGAGCCGAACGCGAAGACCACGTCGTGGCGCTCCGCCCTCATCCGCGGGAGGGCGGCGGGAAGCCGGGAGCCCGGGCGGTAGACCGACACCACCAAGACCCGAAGCGGCCGCTGTGCGGCGGCCAGGCGGTCGAGCCGGGGACCGACCAGGCGGGCAGCCCGCATGGCCCCGTAGGCGAGATCGGCCGCCGTGCGCTTCACCGTCAGCCGGGGGCCGACCACCAGGCCGTTGTCGCCGGAGAGGAAGAGGGCCGGATCGGGCTGGGGGATCTCGTTCATCGGCGGCGCTCGAGGCGCCCGACCAGCCGGCCCGCCGAGTGGGCGATCATCACCGCTCCCTGCGGGCAGCGCCTCCGGGCCGTGTGCCAGCCGGCCCCGGCGAGGTTGCGCAGCTCACGAGGTAGCGACAGCTCGGCCTGCTTACGCCGGTCGCTGGCAGAAGCGGCCTTGCCGCGCCGGTACGCGGCCCGGGCCAGCGACCGCAGCCGTTCGTCGCCGCCCGCACGGCGGTGGTCGAGCCCGGCCGCCGCCACGTATGCCACCCGCCCCCCGTCGGAGTGCAGGCGCATCAGCCACTCCTCCTCGTCGCCGTAGATGGGCAGGGACTCGTCGAAGCTCCCGATCCGCTCTACGGCGGATCGGCGGACCGCCATGTTGGCGCCCCATACGAAGCGGGTCTCCAAGTCGCCGGGGCCCAGGTCCAGGGTGGTCACCGGGGGCGCCTCGCGCCCGCACGAGCGTGGGGCGGCTCCCTCCAGGCTGGCCCGGATCGGACCGCCCAGGGCATCCGCCCAGGACATCGTCCGCGCGCCCTGGACCAACCCGGCCAGCCACCCCGGCGGTGCCCGCACGTCATCAGCCACGGACGCGATCAGAGAAGCCGTGGTGGCGCCTATGCCGGTGTTCCGCGCCGCGTTGAGCCCGCGGGGACGGGCGTGGCGCTCCAGCTCTACTCCCGCCGCTTCGGCGACCGCCGCGGTGGCGTCGGTCGATCCTTCGTCCACCACCACCACCTCGAAGGTGGCGTCCAGCTGCTGGCCCACGATCGAGGAGAGGGCGACCGACAGGTACTCGGCTCGATTCCGCGTCGGAACGACCACGGAGACGGCGGGCGCGGGCATGGGCGGGTTAGGTTAACTGCGCAGGATGCGCGTTCTCCTGCTGCACAACCGCTACCGG
>JBPCNQ010000134.1:0-3427 GCA_051001095.1 Thermoleophilaceae bacterium | reverse complement strand
ACTCACTGGACCAGATCGTCTCCGACCTCGGCCCCGCCTCGGCGTCGCAGACCTTCTCCGGCCCGATCAGGAGCATCACCTCCAACCGCGGTGCAGCCGGCGTGCTGTTCGTGGTCGGCATCGTGGGAGCGCTCAACGCCGCCTCGGGCTACATCGGCGCCTTCATCCGGGCCTGCAACGTGATCTACGAGGTCGAGGAGGGCCGGCCCTTCTGGAAGCTGCGCCCGCTGCAACTCGGCGTGACGCTGATCATGGTGGCGGCGGTGGCGGTGGTCTTTTTGGCCCTCGTGCTCAGCGGACCGCTGGCCAAGGCCGTGGGCGAGGCGATCGGCCTGAGCGACCTGGCCGTCACCGTCTATGGCCTGGCCAAGTGGCCGATCCTCGCCGTGCTGGTCATGACCATGCTCGGGCTTCTGTACTACATCGCGCCCAACGCCCGGATCGCCGGCGTCCGGTGGATCACTCCCGGCAGCGTCCTGGCCCTGCTGCTCTGGGTATTGGCCTCGGCCGCCTTCGCCCTCTTCGTGGCCAACTTCGGCTCCTACGACAAGACCTACGGCACCCTTGGCGGGATGGTGACCTTCCTCGTCTGGCTGTGGCTCACCAACATCGCCGTGCTGCTGGGGGCAGAGCTGAACGCCGAGCTCGAGCGCTCACGCGAGCTGGAAGCAGGCGTCCCCGGTGCGGAGGAGAGCCTGCAGCTCCCACCTCGCGAGGAGGCCGGAGGCTGAGGAGCGCCCGCGACCCGCCTCAAAGAGGCGAGCCGCGGGTAGGAGGGAAAACCACTCCTGTACTACATCTGTGGCACCGCCGTCTACGAGACGGGCATGGATGCCCGGCTCGTCGAGGGCCGTTTCGTTTACCAGTCGGGCATGGATGCCCGACTGGTCCAGTGTGTCCCTAGCTCTTGATGAAGGGCTTCGCCTTCTCGAGCACCTGTGACTTCTCGATGCCCTTGTCGAACGGCGACGGGGCGATCTTCTGCCCGTTGAGCAGCCGGATCACGCCGGCGTGGCGCCCCTCGACCTGGACGATGGAGCCGGCCGCGGCCAGCACCTCCTTCGACTTGATGCTGGGGGCGGCGCCGTTGTAGGCACCCACGCCCAGATCCTCGAAGACCTGCGCGGTCATCAGGAACGACTTCTGGTTGGCGAACGCCTTTCCGAAGTCGACACCCGGCTGAGCCACCGGCTTGCCGCCGAGCTTCTTGATGGTGGCGGTGAGGGCGCTCACATGCTCCGCCTCGTTGTCGCGCAACGTGGTGGCGAGCTTCATCGTATCGCCATCCAGGCCCTTCACCTGCTTGAGGGCCATCGTGTAGAACGCCGTCTCCAGGTACTCGAGCGTGAGGGCGAAGTTCAGCACGCCGACGTCGCCGCCGCCGCCCTGCGCAAACGCCTGGTTCACGAAGGGTGCGACGGTGGACAGGCCGTAGACCGACCCGGCCGCAATCGCGCCCTTGAGCATGAACGACTCACGCGTCATCCCCTTGACCTCGATGTTCGAGAGCTCGGGCGCTGTCATGTTTTCGTTGGACATGTTCGTGTCTCCTTTCCTGGTCTTCCGACTCAGGACGCGATGAAGGGCTTGACGGCCTTCAGCACGGTGGCCATGTCGGCAGGCTTGGCGAAGGCGCCGTCCGGCACGATCGACTTGCCGATGACCTGGTTCAGGACGGCCGCGTGACGAGCCTCCACTGTGTGGATCGAGAGGGCAGCGGCAAGGACTTCCTTGCTCTTGATCTTGCCGGCCTGACCCAGGTACGCCGAGGCGCCCAGGTTCTCGACCACGGCAGCGGTTGCGAGGATCTTCTTCTCGCCGCCGGCCAGCACGGAGTCGAACTTGCCCTTGGGCTTGGCCGCAGGCTTGCCTCCGAGTTGCTCGACCGTCGCGGTCAGCGCCTGGACGTGCTCCATCTCGTCCTGGGCGATGGTCTTGGCGACCTCGACCACGGCCTTGGTCTTGACCTCGCCGGAGTCGATGACCTGCTGGTAGAAGTCGGACTCGAGGTACTCGAGGGTCAACGCGTAGTTGACGATCGCGAGGTCGCCCTTGTCAGCCTTGGGCTTCTTGCCAGAGGAGCCGGAGCCTGAGCTGTCCTTCTTCTTGTTGTCACCCCCGCACGCGGCGATGAAGATTGCGAGTGCTCCAGCCGCGCCGGTTCCACCGGCGAGCTTGAGGAACTGCCCGCGAGAGCTCTGGTCCTCGGTCACAGGCTCTTCGGGAGCCAGTTTGTTCGACATCGAAATCCCTCCTGTAGGGGTTGGGGAAAGGGAGGCGTTGTCCGAAACCAGCCCTTGAATAACTTCTGCGCCGTTCTTGGCGGACCGGATCAGTGCCTGGCGCGCCGTCCCTGGTGGCGACCGGTCTGGTACAGGCTCCGCGCATGGTATACACGCACCGTCCCGGATCCCCTGCAATGAGCATTTTCGACGTCGAGATAGCCGAAGGAGCCCTAGGGCCCGTGATCGTCCTCTCGGGCGAGATCGACCTTGCCGCCGTAGAGGCCGTCGATGAGCGGATCCGCGCCGGCCTTCACGGGCAGGCTTCGACGGTGGTGATCGACCTGCGCGAAGTGGAGTTCATGGACTCGAGCGGGCTGCGGCTGGTGCTGCGGCTCGACCACGACGTGCGCGAGCGCGGCGACCGCCTCGTGGTGGTGCGCGGGGGTCGCCGGGTTGCCCGGGTGATGGAGCTCACCGGCGCCGACCGGCAGCTGGAGACGGTCGACGACCCCGCCGAGATCCAGTGATGCCGTCGACTCGTGCGCCATCCATGGCCCACGAGTGAACATCTAGCCCCGCGGGTCGATGCGCAGCGCCAGGTACTCCACGCCGTCCTCGTAGTCAGTCCGGAACTCGTCGGCGAGCTTCTCGAGCACCGAGCCCACCACCGGTACCTCGCTGTCGGCGATCACGGCGCCCGCCCCGCCGGGCTCCAGCGGGCCCACACGCAGCTCGAAGCCCGCGTCCACACCCCGGATACTGACCTGCACGCGATCGCCGACGAGGTAGCGCAGGGCGTTGCGAGCCACCAGCTCGGCGAGCAGGAGGCCCTCCATCACGCGCTCGCTGGACATGTCGCGCTGGGCGGCCACCACGGCCACCAGGCGCCGCAGGATCCGCTCGGCGGGCTCTATGCCGGGCCCCGGGCCGTCGACCACCGGACGGTCGGAGTGGCCCAGCGGCAGGGCCATCCTGATGTCGGTGCCCTCGCCGGGCTCGAACTCGACGTGGGTGGCGATGCTCTCGATCAGGGGAAGCCCAAAGCCCCGTCCCTGCACGCTGGCCCTCACCCCCTGCGGTATCCCCACTCCGTGGTCCGCCACGCTGACCTGCATCACCGAGTCCTCGGGGAGCAAGGTCACCACGACCTCGCCACCCTCGCCGCCGTAGGCGTGCTCCACGGCGTTTGCGCAGGCCTCGGT
>JBPCNQ010000133.1:0-4318 GCA_051001095.1 Thermoleophilaceae bacterium | reverse complement strand
GCCTGGCGCCAGGCCGATCTCGGCCCTCGCGCGCATCTGGCCCTGGCCGGGTCGGGACCGCTCGAGGTCGAGGCCGAGGGCCCGGGCGGGGGTCTCCGGTCCCTTGGCTACGTGGACGAGTCCGATCTCCCCGCTCTGTACGCGGGGGCCGACGTGCTGGTGCTGCCCTCCATCGCCACCGCAACTTTCCGCGAGCCGTGGGGCTTGGTCGTGAACGAGGCCATGCTCCAGCGAACCCCTGTCATAGCCAGCGATGCAGTCGGCGCCGCCGCGGGCGGCCTGGTTGCCCATGGCCGGACCGGCATGGTCTTTCCCGCGGGCGATGCCGCCGCCCTGGCCGGATGCCTGGTCGAGATGGCTGCGAGCGACGAGGAGCGGCGGGCGATGGGCGATGCCGCTCTGCAGAGCGCCTCGGGGCTGGATCCCTCGTCGTGGGCCTGCGGCATGCAGAAGACGCTGGCCGCAGCGGGGGCTGCACGATGAACACGGGTGTGAACGACTTGCTAGCCTGCGTAGCTCGCAGCAGGGGGCCAGGCCTGTGCATCGGCAGTTGCGCACAGGCAGGTAAGGGACTCGACGGATGGAAGTAGCGATTCACATGACCAGTCGCGTGAGACACCTCTTCGCGCCGGCCCTGATCCTCATGGTGCTGGCGTTCCCGGCGGCCGCCCAGGCCAGCCCGGGTGCCGTCGTGCGCGATTGCGCCAAGGACGGCACGCTGGACGGCAAGTACTCCGACAAGGACAAGCGGGCTGCGCTGAAGCAGCTACCCAACGACCTGGACGAGTACAGCGACTGCCGCGCGGCCATCAAGGCTGCTATCGGCGGCGGACCCAAGGCCGGGATCTCGACCAAGCCGCCCGGCCCGGACGGCTCCGCCGGAGGATCGGGCGATGGACCGTCGGTGGACGCCAACGGCGACGGCACCGTCTCCCCGACCGAGCGGAAGGCAGCAGACCGCACCGTGGTGGCGCTCAAGCGGGACAAGGCCCGCAAGGGCACGGAGAACACCCTCGGTGACCGCAAGATCGACCCGGCCGCGGTCGGTGCCATCGATGCCGGCGACACCAGCAACGGCCTTCCGCTGCCCGTGATCCTGGCCATCGCGGCGCTTGCTCTGCTCGGCGCGGCCGCCGCGACGCTGCTCCTGGGACGCCGAAACCCGAGAATCGCCCAAGCGCTGCGTCGTGTCCCGCTTCCGGCCCGCTTCCGCCGCTAGCGCGGTCGTCGCGGTCGCCCTCGCGGCGATCGCGTTCGGTGCCGGGGGCGGCAACCAGACGGGACGCGTCGCGCCGGTGGAGGTGGCGGTGATCTTCATCGCCGGGCTGCTGCTGGCCCTCGCCGTACCCGCCTACGACTCGCGGCGCCCGCTCTTCGGGGGCTTGGCCGTGGCGCTGCTCGCGCTTCTGACCATCCTCACCGGGCTTTCCATGAGCTGGTCGGTGGCGCCCGACCTGACGTTGCAGGATCTGGGCCGCACCCTGACCTATCTGGCGGTCTTCGCGCTCGCGGCGGTGGGCGCCCGTCTTCGCCCGTCCGGGGCCCAGGCACTGCTGCCGGGGATCCTGGTCGCCGCGGTTGCCGTCTGCGCCTGGGCGCTTGCCACCCGCATATGGCCGGGGTCGCTGGCCACCGAGGTGGGCGGTGCGCGCCTTGGCGAACCGTTCGGGTACTGGAACGCCCTCGGCGGGATGGCGGCTCTCGCGGTGCCCGCCGCGCTGTGGCTGGGGTCGCGCCGGGACGGATCGAGGTTCGCCGCAGTCCTCGCCTATCCCGCACTGGGCGTGCTGCTGCTGACGATTCTCTTGACCCAGTCGCGCGGAGCGCTGGCGGCCGCACTGGTGGCCGCACTGGCCGCGCTGGCCTTCGTCCCGCTGCGCCTGCGCACGGCCCCGGTCCTGATCGTGTCCGCACTGGGGGTGGCACCGGTCACGGCCTGGGCGCTGTCCAAGGACGCCTTCACAGCCTACTTCCAGCCCCAGTCGGCCCGAGAGGCCGTGGCCGGCAGCTTCGGCCTGTGGGTGCTGGGCACGGTGGTGGCGCTCACCATCGCCGGTGCGCTCGCGGCTCGGATCCGGGAGCGAGGGTCGTTGTCCCTGGAGGCGCGACGCCGTGCGGGCATCGCCCTGGCCACCGTGCTCGCGGTCGCGGCCGTGGTGGGCCTGGTCGCCGTCGGGACGACCGGCGGGGGCATCAGCGGCCGCCTCGACGACTTGACGGCGGCCCAGCCTTCGGCCACCGGGGCGGGCGCCGACCGGTTCGGCTCGACATCGTCCTCGCGCGGCCAGTACTGGCGCCAGGCCTTCGACGTGTTCAAGGACGCCCCGGTGCTCGGCCGCGGTGCCGACGGCTTCACCCTCGCCCGGTTGCCCTACCGCGAGGGCTTCCGCGGGGCCAACCACGCCCACGGGTTCCTTCCCCAGACGCTGGCCGACCTGGGGCTGGTGGGCATCCTGGTGGTGGCCGGCCTGCTCGCGGCCTGGCTGGCCGCCGCAGCACGCACCCTGGGGGTCCGGCGCCCCGGTTCGTCGGGACCGGGCTGGAGCGGTGAGCGGATCGCGCTCATCTGGCTCGCCCTGTGCGCGGTGGCCTACGGCCTCCAGTCGGCGATCGACTGGACGTGGTTCATACCGGGCCCCACGGTCGCCGCATTGGCCGCGGCGGGCTTCGTGGCCGGCCGGGGACCGCCGGACCCGGTCGGCGCTCCGGCCACGCCCGGGGCCGAGGCCGAGGCCGGGAACCGATTCGCGCGATTCAAGGCGGCCGGCCCGCTCGCCCTCGTGGGCTCGGCGGCACTGGCGGTGACCGCTCTGCTGTGCGCGTGGGCGGTGTGGCAGCCCCAGCGCAGCGCCTCGGCCGTCGACGAGGCGGTCGCCCTCGCCGAGCAGGGCAAGACCGCGCGGGCGCTCGAGCAGGCCGACAAGGCCCGCGAGATCGATCCCTACTCGGCCGACCCGCTGTACGCCAGGGCCTCGGCGTTGACCGGCGGGGATGGCAAGGTGGCCGCCTACAGGGCGCTCGAGCAGGCCGTGGTCGAGCACCCACGCGACCCCGAGACCTGGCTGCGCATGGCCCAGTACGAGCTGGAAACGCTCGATCTCCCCGCGCGGGCGCTCGAGTCGGCGAACGCCGCCGTGGCGATCGACCCCGCGTCCCCCCGGGCCAGGGGGCTGGCCGCGACCGCCAACGGGGCGATCGTCGCTAGCCAGGTGCCGCCGCCGCTCCCGGCGCCCCAGCCGGCCCCGGCGCCCAAGGCGGTTCCGGCGCCCAAGCCGGCCCCGGCGCCCAAGCCGCCCGCAGCCCCCTAGACCGCCACCCGCGACGCCCGGCCGATGGGGTCCATGGCCCGCTCCAGCTCGGCGAGTCGCTCCATCGGCAGCGGGCCGTGACCGGGCGCCTCCGAGACCTCCAGCAACAGCGCCTCGTACGCCGCGGCCACGGCGTCCCACGAGTACAGCTCGGCCCGCTCGCGGGCCAGGTCGCGGTAGCCGTCGACCAGCTCGGGGTCGTCGAGCAGCCGCTCGAGCTGGCGCGTCAGGTCCGGCACTCCCTCCTCCCCCGAGAAGTAGACGCCCGCGTCGCCCACGGTCTCCGCGTTGGGCTCGTAGTCGTTGACCAGCACGCAGTTGCCGGCCACCAGGGACTCCAGGATCACCGGGTGGGTGCCGCCCACCTCGGTGGGGGCGCAGAACAGGTAGGCGTTGCGCTGAAGCTGCCAGTAGCCGGCGCCGAACACGTAGCCGGGAAAGACCACGCGCGGATCGGCGGCGCGGCGGACGCGGTTGATGTACTCGGAGGCATAGGGAGCCCCGCCCACCACCACCAGCTTCATGCCCTTCGTCTTGGCGCCGGGGATGCGCGCCCACGCCTCGACCAGCATGTGCGGGTTGTTCTCGGGCTCCAGCCGGCCCACGAACAAGACGTACCGCCGCGGCTGGAGGCCCAGGCGCTCCAGCACGTCGCTGCCGCCGTCCTGGGGCAGCTCGGCGCCGTAGGGCACCACGCCGATCGCGCGTCCGTAGCGGCTCTCGTAGATGCGAGCCACGGCGTGGGAGTCGGTGATGGCCCGGGTGGCCAGCCGTGGCGACAGCCGTTCGGCGGCACGCAGGTAGGACTTGGCCACGCGGTTCCACTTGCGCCGGTCGGAGTCCAGCCCGTCCACGTTGATCACCGTCGGGATGCCCGCGGCGCGGGTGACCAGGCACAGCGGGCTGTTGCCGGCGATGAAGAACAGCGCCACGTCGGGGTTGACCCGGCGGGCGGCGTGGACGGAGGAGAGCAGGGTGTGGACGAAGGTGTCCAGGTACTTGTTGCGCAC
>JBPCNQ010000132.1:0-13811 GCA_051001095.1 Thermoleophilaceae bacterium | reverse complement strand
CGCTGTCCTATCCGGTCACCCCGCAGCCTCTGATGAGCCTCCCGCGGTTCCTTGTGGTGCTTTTCCCGATCTTCATGTGGCTCGGGGCGGTCTGCAGCGAGCGGGGCAGCACCGAGCGCGTGGCGGCTGCGTTCGCGCTGGGGCTCGGCCTCTTCACCACGCAGTACGCGTCGTGGTACTTCATCGCTACGCGGTGAAGTACCAGGACGCGTACTGCGTGGTGAAGAGGCCGAGGCCCAGCGCGAAGGCCGCCGCTACGCGCTCGGTGCTGCCCCGCTCGCTGCAGACCGCTCCTAGCCACATGAAGACCGGAAACAGCACCACCAGGAACCGCGGGAGGCTCATCAACGGCTGCGGGGCGACCGGAAAGGACAGCGGGAGGGCCAGGGCGGCCACCACGTACGCTCCGTAGGCGACGGGCAGGCGGCGAAGCACGCCCAGCGCCGCCGCGAGGGCGAAGGCCAGGGTGCCGAAGAGCATCAGGTTGATGGCCGCCACCCGGAAGGGATCGCCACCGGCCGGCTCGAAGAAGATGGTCTCCCGCGAGCCCGAGGCCAGCTGGCGCAGGCCGTCCCATGCGGCCACCGTGCCGTCCCAGATCCCGACGAAGGGCCCGGCGAAGTGGCGCGACCACAGCTCCTGGGCCGAGGAGAAGGCGAACGGATCGCCGTGGGCCACGGCCAGCCAGGCCGCGTAGGCCACCAGCCCGGCGGGCGCGAGCGCCAGCCAGGCGAAGTCGGCGCCCACCAGATAACGGGGCCGTAGCGCGGCCGGCCATCCTGGCGCCGCGGCACGGTCCTGGGGCCGGTCGGCCCGGGGACCGAACAGGTAGAGCACCACCAGCGGCAGCAGGAGCAGGATGCCCGCGCTACGGGTGGCCCCGGCCGCCCCGGCCGCCACCCCCGCCCAGGCCCAGTGCCCGGTTCGGGCCGCGTAGAAGGCTCCGACCGACGCCAGCAGGAAGACGCTCTCGGGGTAGGGCGCGCCGAGGAAGAGCGAGGCCGGGAACAGGCACAGCAGCAAGACGGTGGGACGCGCCGCCCGCGGGCCCAGCTCGAGCTCGGTCAGGCGGTGCAGCAGGCACAGAGCCCCCAGCAGTGCGGCGAGCGCGACCACGTAGGCGCCCACGAGCACCGCGGCCCGCGAGCCGCCGCCGAGCTCGCCCACGGCCCGCGACAGCAGCGGGTAGAGCGGGAAGAACGCCGTGCGCGGCGAGCCCACGGCTCCGTAGCCGTCGCCGGCGATGGTCAGGTACCAGACCGAGTCCCACCGGGCCAGGGGCGAGAGCAGGATGTCCCCCAGGCCGCCCAGCGGATGGGTGAGCGCCGGGGAGTCGAAACGGCGGGCGTTGGCGGCCGACAGCGCGCCGGTGCCCGAGAGCGTGGCGAACGTCGCGACGACGAAGATCCCCAGGCGGCTCCAGGCAAACGCCCGCCACGCGTCGGCGAAGGCCACAGACCCGCGAAGGTGGGCGATCACCGCCGCCGGCGCGTCGCGCACCCGGACATCGGGGGACGCCCCGCGGCGGCGCGTGGAAGTAGCCTCGTACGCCATGCCGTCAGGCGATGTTCCCATGGCCGCCAGCTTCCTGGACCAGCACAAGGAGGAGATCACGGCCGTGGCCACCGTCGTGCTCGCGCTCCTGTTCGCCCGGGCCATGGACCGCGCGCTCGCGCGGCGCGGGCGCAGGCTCGGCGAGGCCGTGGTCGGGGGTCCCCTGTCCGCCGTGGCCGACACCCGGCTCCAACTCGTGCGCCGGCTGCTCTTCGCGCTGATCATCGTGATCGGCATCGCGCTGGCGCTGGCACAGTTCCCGGCGGTCAAGCGGGTGGCCACCGGGCTGCTGGCCTCCTCCGCCCTCCTCGGCCTGGTGGTCGGCTTCGCGGCCCGCCAGACGCTGGCCAATGCCATCGCCGGGATCGTGCTCGCCATCACCCAGCCGATCCGCATCGGTGACCTCGTGACCTTCGAGAACGAGACCGGCGAGGTCGAGGACATGCGTCTGAACTACACCTTCATCCGCCTCGACGACGGGCAGCGCCTGATCGTGCCCAACGAGCGGCTGGCCCAGAGCTCGGTGCACAACCACACGATCGTCGACCCCCGGGTCAAGGTCGAGATATCGGTGTGGATACCGCCCGGCGGCGACGCCACGCGGGCGCTGGATCTCCTGGGCGCCGGCGAGGAGGTGGAGACGCGCGTGGGCGACGTGGACTCCGAGGGCATCACCCTGGTGGTGGGCACCTGGGCACAAACCGCCGGCGAGCGGGGAGGAGTGGCAGCGCGCCTGCGTAAAGATAGCCTGCAGCGCCTGCACGACGCTGGGCTATCCTCCGTCTCGACCGGATAAGGGCCTATGCGCGCACGGGCGCGCGAGCGACAGCCACACCGCAGTCCTGGCCCCCCGGAGACCCTCATGACCTACCGGCAGAGAAAGCAACGGCTCAGGCGCCGCCGCGGAGGCGGCGGGCGCCCCCTCGCGCTCGGCTTCGGGGTGATCGGGCTGATCGCCGCGGTGGCGCTGCTCTCCGGGATGGGGTACGTGCTGGCGGTCGCCGGCACGGCACCGGATCTGTCCGAGCTCAAGCCCGCGGACAAGGGGGCCAACTCCGAGATCCTCGCCGCGGACGGCTCCCGCCTGGGCTACGTGCAGTCCGACGAGATCCGCACGCCGATCGCCTGGGAGGACCAGACGCCCGACACCCGCCAGGCCGTGGTCGCGATCGAGGACGAGCGCTTCTACAAGCACAAGGGCGTGGACTTTGGCGCCATCGTGCGCGCCGGCGTGCGCAACGCCGAGGAGGGCAAGAACGTGCAGGGTGGCTCCACCTTGACCCAGCAACTCGTTCGTGCCCTCTACATCAAGGATCCGCAGCGCAACGTGCAGCGCAAGATCCGTGAGGCCAAGCTGGCCTCCGAGCTCGAGAAGAAGCACTCGAAGCGCTGGATCCTCAGGAACTACCTCAACGACGTGCCTTTCGGCACCGTCAACGGCCGTACGGCGATCGGCATAGAGGCCGCGGCCGAGACCTTCTTCGACAAGCACGCCAAGCAACTGACGCTGCCCGAGGCCGCGCTGCTGGCCGGTCTGCCCCAGGCTCCGTCGCAGTACAACCCGTTCCGGGACCCCGGCGAGGCCCTGAAGCGCCGCGGCGAGGTGCTGGGCAAGATGGCCGAGAACGGCTTCATCACCCCCGCGCAGGCGGCTGAGGCCAAGCGCACCCCGATCAAGCTCAAGCGCGGGACGCGCTACACCAGGCGCCGGGAGCCCTTCTTCTTCGACTACGTGCAGGAGAAGCTGATCGAGCACTACGGCGCGGCCGTGTACCGGCGCGGCGGCCTGAAGGTCCACACGACGATCGACCCCAAGAAGCAGGACCAGGCGCGTCAGGCAATCAACGGCTTCTACGGGGATCCGGCGGGGCCGTCCTCGGCGATCGCCTCCGTGGACCCCAAGAACGGCGAGATCAAGGCGATGGCCTCCAGCGGCACCTACAAGGATCGCCGCTTCAACCTGGCCGCCCAGGGGCATCGCCAGCCCGGCTCGGCCTTCAAGGTGATGGTGCTCACCGCCGCCGTGCGCTCGGGCATAAACCCGGCCACCAAGACCTACACGTCCAAGCCGCTGAACCTCAACGTGCCTGGCTACGGGCCGTGGCAGGTCAAGACCTTCGGCAACACCTACGGCGGCTCGATGAACCTGGTGCAGGCCACGCTGAAGTCCGACAACACGATCTACGCGCAGCTGATCATCGACGTCGGGCCCAAGAAGGTGTGCGAGACGGCCAAGCTGCTGGGCATCGAGACCAAGCTCGACTGCCTCCCGGCCGAGGGACTGGGTGGCCTGCGCCTGGGCGTGACGCCGCTGGAGATCGCCGGCGCCTACGCCACGCTGGCCAGTGGCGGGGTGCGCCACCGGCCCACCGGCATCCGCAAGGTCGTCTTTCCCGACGGCAAGTCCGAGAGCTTCGCCAAGCCCGAGGGCAAGCGGGTGCTGACCGACGGACAGGCCTCCGTGGTGACCAAGATCCTCGAGCAGAACGTGCAGTCGGGAACGGGCACCAAGGCCAACATCGGCTGCCCCGCGGCCGGCAAGACCGGCACGACCGACAGCTCCAAGGACGCCTGGTTCGTGGGCTACACCCCCAACCTGGCCAGCTCGGTGTGGGTGGGCTACCCCAACGCCAACATCGCCATGCCCGGCGGTCAGGGCGGCACGCTCGCCGCCCCCGTCTGGGGGGCCTACATGCGGGCCGCCAAGGGCGGCCAGTGCAACGGCTTCCCCGAGCCCAAGCAGGGCGCGAGCTTCTCTCCGTTCAACAGCACCAGCTCGCAGACGGGGACCAATCCGGGCGGAAGCTACGGCTCGACCCCGCCTACGCCTACGCCCTCGACCCCATACACGCCCCCCCCGGTCGGCGGCGGCAACACGGGCGCGGGGCAGGGCACCGGCGGCTATGACCCGCGTGTGTACGAGGCACCGCCCGAACCCCCTCCGCCGCCCACCCAGGTCCCGGCCGCTCCGGCACCCAATGCGCCCGGCGGTGGCGGCGACACCGGCGGGGCTAACGGCAACGGCGGTGGACGCGGCGGCAACTAGCCGTCGCGCCGGCACCTCCACGCCGCGCTCGTGCCCGAGCTCGGCCTGATAGCCGCTATCCGCGAGCTGCTCGGCCCACCGGGCGAGAGCGTGCTGACAGGGCCGGGCGACGACGCCGCCGTGGTGCGCGCTTCACCGCTGGCCGTCACCTCCATCGACACGGTCGCCGAGGGCGTCCACTTCGACCGGCGTACCCACTCGGCGGCCGACATCGGGCACAAGGCGATGGCCTCGGCGCTGTCGGACCTGGCTGCCATGGGAGCCGCGCCGGGGGAGGCCTACGCATCGCTGGCCCTGCCGGGCGAACTCGCCACCGACGAGGCCCTGGCGCTCACGGGCGCGATGGCTCGCCTGGCCGCGACCGAGGGCGTGACCCTGGCCGGCGGTGACGTGGTGGACGCACGATCGCTGGTGGTCACCGTGGCGGTGGTGGGGTGGGCCGAGTCACCGGACGAGCTGGTGGGGCGCGACGGCGCCGCCCACGGGCACGTGGTCGGGGTGACAGGCGAGCTGGGCGCCTCGGGGGCGGGGCTGCTGTGCCTGGGCGACGCGCTGCCGGGGGTGGAGCCGGCCGCGGCCGAGCGGTTGCGAAGCGTCCACCGGCGCCCGCAGACGCGGCTTGCGGCCGGACGGTCTTTGGCCCGGGCCGGTGCCTCGGCCATGATCGACCTCAGCGACGGCCTGGCCACCGACGCCCGGCACATAGCCGAGGCGAGCGGGGTGGGCCTGGCCATCCAGCTCGACTCCGTGCCGGTGGCCGAGGGGGTGCGCGAGGTGGCCGCCGCCACCGGTCGCGACCCCGCCGCCTTCGCGGCAACGGCCGGGGAGGACTACGAGCTGCTGTTCTGCGCCCCGGCCGAGCGCTGGGCGCAGGTGGAGGCGGCGGGCCGAAGGGCCGGCGCGACCGTCACCCGGCTAGGGCTCGTGGAAGGGCCATCAGGCCTTCGCCTGCTCGGCTCCGACGGCCTCCCGGTCCGGGGCCTGCGGGGCTACGAGCACAGCTAAGGGCGGTCGCCGGACCATCCGGGCGAGCATCGCGGCGGCCACGCACTGGGCGTCGACGCGATAGCTCGCGGACTCGATCTGCTGGCGTAGAACCGGATCCATGCTGGGCCTATCGTCGCAGTCCTTGGGGACGGGGATGGGGCGAGCACCCCATTCGACGCATGGATGACCTGACCTTCGACCGAGCCGGCTCGTCGAAGAGCACCGCGCGGCCGTTGAGCGCCTTGACCGCCCCGCCCCGAGCAGGTCGGCGACCTGGGTGAGCTCGGCGACGATGCCCTTGTGGCGACTGGGGATCGGCGCGGGAGCGCGAGGCGTTCGCCGACCGCATGGAGCGCCAGGTCGAGGGCGTCGGGATTGCGTGAACTCGTCCTCGACCGCCACATCACCGCCCCGCCCGCAGGCCGAGCCGGTGTCCCTCGGCTCGAGCGCTGAGCGAACCCCGCCTTGTAGACCGCCCAGCGCTCGAGCGCCGACGCCGCGGTGAGCGCGAGCCCGCCGCCGATCCGGGCCGCGGGACGCCGCCGGCCGGCGGCGAGGGCCACCCGCCCAGGGTGGTGAGGACCTTCGGAGAGCGGACGAGCCAGCCCGACACACCCTCGTGGTAAGGGTGGCCGAGAGACCCGAGCCGCTTCTCCATGCGCTCGATGAGGGCGAGCTCGGCGACCGCTCCTGCGACGCCGAGCCGCCGGGCGGACCCGGCGTGGGACTACGGCGTCATTGTTGATCGGCCTCCACCGTCGCATCCCCCGATCCTCTTACCGTCGCAGGGCGGAATCGGTCCCTCCGAGCGACCCGGGGCCGGCGTAGGTGGCCGGGCCGCGGACCTGGGGGACCTCGCGCGGTGGGCGCCTGGGCTTGGCCGGCGTGCTCAGGGCGACCGAGATCACGCAGCCCAGCACGGCGGCGTACACGCACCCCAGCAACGCGCTGAGCACTCCCACGTGGCCGCCGGTGACCAGCAGCATCAGGTACCAGGCTCCGCTCAGGGGGTCGAGCGACAGGATGCTCAGCTCATAGACCACCAGGAGCGCGGGCAGGACCAGCCCCCCGGCCACCAGGGCCAACCGGCCACGCCGGCCCGGGGCGGGATCGACCAGCACCGCCAGCGTCCAGAGGTGCAGCGCCGGCACCATGATCAGAGCCGAGAACGGGTTCACGAGCCACAGCACGAGGGTGCAGAGAGACAGGACCAGTCCCAGCACGACCGCCGCGCCGGGAGCCGCGGTCTCGCGCAGGTCGGGATCGGCGGTCGTCGCCAGGCGGCGCAGCAGTACCCAGGCGAGCCCGATCGCCAGGGCGACCAGCGCGAGGGCCGCGATCGGGCCGGCGCAAAGGGGAGACAGGTGCGGCGCCACAGGCGCCGCAGGGGCGGCGATGGCCCCGACCAGGTCCAGGAAGTGGGCGAGGCCGACCCCGATCACGAAGGCCAGGACCCCCGCCCCCAGCCACGCCAGCCAAGCCGCAATCGCGCTGCGGCGGCGGCGCACGCGCGCGAACGCGTCCATCGACGCCGCCAGCGCCGGCAGGATCAGGGCGAGGCCGAGGATCGAGAGCACCCACCCCGGCATCACCTGGCTGACCACCGTCAGGTAGGTGCCCGCGCCCTCGCCCGGGCTCCGCGCCTGGTCGAGCGCGGTGACCGTGCGCAGCACGGAGCGCCCACCGACCCCCAGACGGTCCTCATCGATGTCCTCGACGCGGCTGGCCGACGTGTCCTGGCGCTCTCCCCCGCCGGCGATGCCCACGGCGTCATAGCCCTCGTCCAGAAGCACGCCCTGCGCCCCGAGGCCCAGCGGGAACGAGAGCCGCGCCAGCTGCCCGGCCGCGCTGGCGCCCGGGGCCACGGCGTCCGCCTCTGCGCGCAGGGACTCGGCCGCCGTGCGCTGGAGGCGCAGGCCGGCGCGGGCGGTGTCGTTGGACCACGAGACCACGGCGGGCCGGTCCGGGCCGCCGTAGCCCAGGCCCGAGGCGACCACCACCCCGTCCACCAGGCCCGGGTCTCCGACCGAGGATCCCAGCCGTGCCGCGCCCACCTCACCGAGCGCGCCGCCGTCGACGGAGGCCAGCACCAGCGTCTTGCTCGAAGGGCGCCCCTGGAAGACCCGCGCCAGCTCCATCAAGGCGGCGGTGTCCGAGGCGCTGCCGGCTGCATCCGGCACTCCGGTGGCGTCGCGATCGGCCACCACCACGACCTGACGGCGGCTCTTGCCCGCCCGCCGGCCCACGACGTTCACCAGGTCGCGGTCGTGGCTCTGAAACCGCGCGACCTCGACGGTGAAGCCCTGGCGGCGAAACGCGCTCGCCACCAGGCCGGCGGTCCGCCGGTCGCCCACCGACCCCGCTCTGCGGTCACGCGCAGCCGCGACGATGCGCGCGGCCGTCGACGAGCTGCCCGATCCGCCGAAGACCACGTCGGCGGGCAGACCCTGGGACAGCGGCCCCGGGCGGCTCTGCAGCGAGAACATCACGAGGACCATGGCCAGGATCGCCGGTACGAACGCCGCCCGGTAGATACGTGGCTCGATCAACGCGCGCAGCCCCTCACCGGCCTCAACTTACAATGGCCGCAGGCGTCGCTTCCGTGCTGTGGCGCCCGCACGGGTCCCCCCATGGCAACGCAGCCTCCCCGCATCCTCCTGGTCGACGACGAGCTGTCGGTCCAGAAGCTGCTCGCGTACCCGCTGCGCAAGGACGGGTTCGAGGTGGTGGCGGCGCTGGACGGGCGCGAGGCGCTGGAGGCCGTCCGCGACGGCGACTTCGACCTCGTGGTGCTGGACCTGATGCTGCCCCGAGTCGACGGGTTCGAGGTCTGCCGGCGGATACGGGCAGGCTCCTCGGTGCCGATCATCATGCTCACCGCTCGGGCCGAGGAGCTCGACAAGGTGCTGGGACTGGAGCTGGGCGCCGACGACTACATCACCAAGCCGTTCTCGGTGCGCGAGTTCCGCAGCCGGGTCAAGGCCGTACTGCGACGCGCCGACCTGGCCGGGGGTGAGGAGCGCGCGCAGGCGCCGATCGAAGATGGCGATCTGCGCATCGACTTCGAGAAGCGCACGGTGACCCGCGCCGGGCGCGAAGCGCCGCTCACCTACGTCGAGTTCGAGATCCTGGCGGTACTCGCACGCAACCCGGGGCGGGTCTACAACCGGATGGTCGTGCTGGAGCGCGTCTGGGGGGGCGCCTCCTATCGCGATCCTCGTACCGTCGACGTGCACATCCGCCATCTGCGCGAGAAGCTGGAGACCGACCCCCGGGTCCCTGAGCTGATCCTGACCGTGCGAGGCGTCGGCTACCGCTTCCGCGACCGATGAGCGACAGCGAGAGGAGCGCATCGCCGATCCGGCGAGCACCGATCGACGCTCTCTGGCGCCCGCGCCTGAAGTCGCTGCGCAACAAGCTCGCGCTGCTGTTCCTGGGAATCACGGCCGCCGGCTTCGGCGTCATCTACTTCTTCGTCGTCCCCCAGCTGCAGTCCAACCTGGAGGACTCCAGGCTCGATGAGCTGGCTCGCGTGGCCGGCGCTTCACAGCCGGCGCTTCAGACGCTGATGGGAAGCCGTCACGCCACCGCGGCCACACTGGACCGGCGGGTGCGATCGATCGCCGACTCGGCGGGCGCCCGGCTCACGTTGCTGGGCGTCCAGCAATCCCGAGGCTCTGCCGCGGAGCCTCCCCGGTACTTCGTGATCACCGACTCGCGCGAGGAGCGCCGCGTACCGCACAACGATCCCCTGGTCAGCGAAGCGGTCCGCAGCGGCCGGTTGGCGCGCGGGAAGGGGTACCTGGGCCGCGAGCAGCTCGGCGAGCTGGCCCAGCCGCTCTCCTATCGCGGCCGGATGGAGTGGGTCGCTCTCTATTCCCGCTCCTTCGACGATGTGTCCGAGACCGTCACCTTCATCCAGAACCGGCTGCTGCTGGCCACCGCGGCGGCGCTGGTGGTGGCCCTGGCCGGCGGCTACCTCGTGGCCCAGGCGCTCTCGCGCCGGGTCCGCCGGGTCGAGCGGGCGGCCCAGCAGGTGGCCGCCGGGCGCTTCATCGACCCCCTGCCCGTGGACTCCGCCGACGAGCTGGGCCAGCTGACGCGTTCGTTCAACGAGATGCAGGCCCAGCTGCGCCAGGTGGACGTGGCCCGGAAGGAGTTCGTGGCCACGGCGTCGCACGAGCTGCGCACCCCGATCTTCTCGCTGGGCGGCTTCCTCGAGCTGCTGCGCGACGAGGACCTGGATGAGGAGACGCGTCGCGAGTTCCTGGACACCGCGGTCGAGCAGGTCGAGCGACTGCAGAAGCTGGCGGTCGACCTGCTCGACCTGTCGCGGCTGGACGCGGGCTCGGTGGCGCTCGAGCGGGCAGCGGTCGATCTCTCGGCGGTCGCGCTCGAGGTGATCGGCGAGTTCCGCCCCGCGGTGACCCGCCACGAGACCGAGCTGGAGCTGCGCCTGCCGGCCCGCGTTAGAGCCGCCTGCGACCGCGAGAGGGTGGCCCAGATCGTGCGTATCCTGCTCGACAATGCGCTTCGCCATACCCCCGAAGGGACGCAGGTGACCGTGTCGGCCGCCCGCGCGAACGGGGCGATCAGCCTGACCGTGGCCGACAAGGGTCCCGGCCTCCCGGACCGCGTGCAGGTGTTCGAGCGCTTCTACACCGGGGACGCCACGCGCGGCGCCGGCCTGGGCCTGGCGATCGCCCGCGAGCTGGCCGAGCGCATGGATGGGAGCCTGCGCGCCGAGCCCGCTACGCGCGGCTCGTCCTTCACGCTCGAGCTGCCCGCCTACGTGGGGCGCCCGGCCACGTGATGGCCCGACACCGAGCGCCCGCCTAGCGTGCGCGAGCTCGTCCGCGACCTCTCGCTCGCCCTTCGGGAGCAGGTGCTCCCACAGCTGGGCTCCCACGCCGGTCGCGCGCATCAAAAAGACGCCGATGCAGCGGGTGGCGACGTGACCTTCGCAATCGACGCCGCCGCCGAGTCCTTCCTGGAGGAGTTTCTGGCGAAGCGCGCGCCCGACGTCGCCTTCTACTCCGAGGACAAAGGCCTCGTCGAGTCCGCCGAGCCGGCCCGCGCCGTCCTGGTGGTGGACCCCATCGACGGCACCCGTCCGGCGCTGGCCGGGCTGGAGTCCTGCTGCGTATCGGTCGCCGCCGCGCCGCTTTGCGGCGAGCCGACGATGGGCGACGTGTCGGTGGGCTGCGTGGTAGAGATTCCCTCCGGTCAGGTCTTCCTGGCCGCGCGAGGAGAGGGCCTGGTAGAAGGGCCGGGGCCGAACCTGAGCACCAACGAGCGGATCGACCGGATGTTCTGGACCTACGGCTTCCGTGGCCGGCCGGCTCGCGCGCTGACCGAGGTGCTGGCCGAGCTGCTCGACGCCTCGTCGGTCGGGGGCGGCACCTTCGACCTGGGATCGGCCGCCTTCGACATGACGCGGGTCGTGACCGGCCAGATGGACGCGTACGTGGAACCCGGGCCGCGGATGGTCGACGACGTGCCCGGCGTGCGTGAGGAGTTCGAGCGCGTGGGCGGCGGCGCGGTGCTCAACAACTCGCCCTACGACCTGGCCGGCGCGGCGCTGGTCTGCAGGGAGGCCGGGGCGATCGTGACCGACGCCTACGGCCACGGCCTCGAGGACCGGCCGCTGCTGGGCTCGGGCGCCGACTATCAGATGTCGGTGGTGTGCACGGCCAACCGGATGCTGCACGAGTACATCCTGCGCGAGGTCGAACGCCGGCGTTGGCCGACTGGCCGGGCGGATAGGTTCCCGGCCGGGATGAGTGCCGACAGCCGCGACGTGTCTCTCGCTGTTCCGGCCCGGGCGGGCTACCTGGTGCTGGCGCGGCTGGCCCTGGCCGCGGTCTGTCGCCCGACCGCCCTCGAGCCGTCTGAGGCGGTGGAGCGGGCCGACTTCTCGTCCCGACGCACCGTCTCGGTCAAGGACCTCTGATGCTCCAGCCGATCGCCACCGGGCACAAGAGCCTGTCCGACTACACGCACGTGGCGGGGAAGGAGCTGACTCAGGAGATCAGGGAGCTGGCCGAACGGCTCGAGGGCCTGAAGGTCCTCCACCTCTCGGCCACGGCGTTCGGCGGCGGCGTCTCGGAGATCCTCTACACGCTGGTGCCGCTCATGCGCGACGTGGGCATCGACGCCGAGTGGCAGGTGATGCTGGGGCGCGAGGAGTTCTACAACGTCACCAAGCTGATGCACAACGCGCTGCAGGGCAACCCGCAGGGCCTCTCGTCCGAGCAGTGGCAGGTATTCGCCAAGTACAACGAGCTGAACGCCCAGGAGCTCACCGACGGCTGGGACGTGATCATCGTCCACGACCCTCAGCCGGCGGCGATCAACCAGCTCGCCCGGGAGAAGGCGGAGAACTGGGTCTGGCGCTGTCACATCGACCTCTCCACGCCAAACCCGGCCGCGATCGACCGGCTCGCACCGCTCCTCCAGGGCTACGACGGCGCCGTGTTCCACCTGGCCGACTACGTGCCCGGTGATCTGGACCCCAACGTTCCCGTCCACATCTGCCCGCCGGCGATCGACCCCCTCTCGCCCAAGAACATGGCCTTCTCGCCCGAGGACGCGGCCTACGTCGTGGAACAGTTCGGTCTGGACGTCGAGCGACCGCTGATGTGCCAGGTGTCGCGCTTCGACCCGTGGAAGGACCCGATGGGCGTTATCGACGCCTACCGGCTGGTCAAGGAGGAGCGGCCGGAGGTGCAGCTGGCGCTGATCGGCTCCATGGCCACCGACGACCCGGAGGGCTGGGAGTTCTTCAACCAGACGATGGCCCACGCGGGCGGCGATCCCGACGTGCACATCCTCAACAACCTGAACAACGTCGGGGCGATCGAGGTCAACGCCTTCCAGAGCCAGGCCGACGTGGTGATCCAGAAGTCCACACGCGAGGGCTTCGGCCTGACGGTCTCCGAGGCGCTTTGGAAGGCGCGCCCGTTCATCGGGGGCGACGTGGGCGGGATCCCGCTTCAGGTCTCCGACGGCGAGACCGGATATCTGGTCTCCTCGGCCGAGGAGTGCGCAAAGCGCTCCCTGGGCATCCTGGCCGACCCGGATCTCGGCAAGCGCCTGGGTCGCGCGGGCAAGGAGCACGTGCGGCGGGAGTTCCTGACGCCCCGTCTCCTTCGCGACTGGCTGAGTATCTTCGAAGGCCTGCGATGAGCGACCAATCGCCACTCATCCTCGTCTCGAACCGCGGGCCCGCCACATTCGAGCGGGCAGAGGACGGCAATCTCGAGCCCAGCCGTGGCGGCGGCGGGCTGGTCACGGCGCTCACCGGCCTGGTCAACCATCGCGACGCCCTGTGGATCGCCTCGACCCTGTCCGAGGAGGACGCCGAGGCCGCCCGGGGCCACGACAAGAAGGCCTTCGCGTGCGAGCTGGACGGCGTGACCTATGACATCCGGCTCGTGGAGTCCGACCCCGAGGCCTACGACCGCTTCTACAACACGGTGGCCAACCCGCTGCTGTGGTTCATTCAGCACTACCTGTGGGATCTCTCCCATGCCCCGGATATCCGCCAGTGGGAGGTGGACTCCTACTGGGACGGCTACCGGGCCGTGAACAAGGACCTGGCCGGGGCCGTGCTGGAGGAGATCGAGGGGGCCGAGGACCCGATCGTGATGCTCCACGACTACCACCTGTACGCCACCCCGCGATTCATCCGCGAGGCCAGGCCCGACGTGTTCCTGCACCACTTCGTGCACATCCCGTGGACCCAGCCCGACGCCTGGAGGGTGCTGCCCCGCGACATCCGTGAGGACCTGTTCCACGGCATCCTCTCCAACGACATCATCGCCTTCCACACCCGCTCGTACCGGCGCAACTTCCTTCTCTGCTGTCGCGAGCTGTTCGACCTGGAGGTCGACGAGAAGGAGGGCGTCGTCCACTTCGAGGACCGTGAGATCTGGGTCCGGGCCTATCCGCTGCCGATCTCCGCCGAGACGTTCCGCAAGAACGCCCAGCGCGCCCAGGTGCACGAGTACGAGCGCCAGATCCTGCGCCGCCGCCGCGAGCACATGATCCTGCGCGTCGACCGGGCCGATCTGTCCAAGAACGTGCTGCGCGGCTTTGCCGCCTTCGACCTGTTCCTCGAGCAGCACCCCGAGTTCCACGAGCAGGTCACGTTCATCGCCCACCTCATCCCGTCGCGTCAGGACGTGGCCGAGTACGCCGAGTACCTGGAGCGGATCGAGGC
>JBPCNQ010000131.1:0-4369 GCA_051001095.1 Thermoleophilaceae bacterium | reverse complement strand
AGGTGATCTCCTCGAAGACCACGGCCAGGTTTCCCGTGTAGTCCTCGATCGGTGAGACGTCGTCGATGGTCTCCCGCAGGCCACCCTTCTCGGTGTCCACGAGCCACTCGAACGAGCGGCGCTGGATGTCGATCAGGTTGGGAACTTCGAGCTTGTTCTCCAGCCGCGAGAAACTGCGGCGAAGACGGGAAGCATCAACACGTGCCAAGACGGCGGCTCCTTCGAGGTTCGGCGGGGACAGCGAGAGGACGCAAAAGCGCGACCCATCAGAATAGCAGACTGAAATCCGCCCTCGCAGAGGGCGGATGCCGATCCCGGGCGGGACCGCGCGCAGCCATCACGGACCCCGTCCCGAGGCCCCGCGGATATGTGGCGGGACGCGACTCGAGGGACGGCTACGACTATAGGCCGAGGAAGACCCTAGCGGATCGAGGGAGAGCCAGCGGACCGAGTGGGCATCCTGCCCGCTCGGCAAACGGCGGCGCCCCCATCCGTGGCTGCACTGTCGAACTGCCGACGGGGCCTGGCACTGGCGGCCTGCCCGCCCCTCATGCAATCATCGCCGCATGGAGAGCAGCCAGCCGCCAAGCCACCTCGGCGCTGCGTTCGATCCCCGTCAGAGGATCTATCGGGACCCTTTCAACGAGCTCGTCGTCTTCGTGGTCTCGGCCGTCAGCGCCGCGTTGATCGTGCCGGTGGTCCTGCTGATAGCCGGGGCACTCGTGGGCCAGATCGCCTTCTTGCCCTTCGTGGGCCTGAGCGTGGTGCTCGAGCTGCTCCTCATCTTCGGGTTGACCCGTCCCCAGATGAAGCCCGTCGAGCGTGTCCAGTGGTCGGTGCTGTGGGGCTTCACGGCCGCCGCGATGGGCGCCGCGTTCTGGGAGCTCGTCTTCGTGAACGTCGTCTGAGCCGGGCGATCGGGCCAGCACCGCACCGAGGCCCCGGCGCGCAGGGGTCCCGGTGCGCGACCTTTCCCTGCGATGAGCACCGAGCCATCCGGCGGCTACTTCACCTCCACGCTGCCGCCCGCCTCCTCGAGGTCGGCCTTGAGCTTGTCGGCCTCCTCGCGCTCGACGCCCTCCTTGATGGGCTTCGGCGCCTCGTCGACCAGGGCCTTGGCCTCCTTCAGGCCGAGACCCGTGGCCGCGCGCACGACCTTGATCACCTGGATCTTCTTCTCGCCGGGGCCCGTCAGAATCACGTCGACGGTGCTCGAGACCTCCTCCTCGGCGGCGCCGTCGGTGGCGGCCGCGCCAGCTGCCGGCGCGGCGGCGGCCACGGCAGTCGCCGACACTCCGAACGCCTCCTCGAGCGCCTTGATGCGCTCGGACAGCTCGAGCACCGAGATGCCCTTGAGCTCGTCGATCCATTCGTCAGTACTGGTAGCCATCTAGCCCTCCTTCGGTTCTGTTGCGAAGCAGCCGGCTCGGCCGGCTGCGCTCGATTGGTTCTGTTGCAAAGCAGCCGGCTCGGCCGGCTGCGCTCGATCACTTTTCGGCGACGTCGCCCTCGGAGGGCGCTTCGCTGCTCTCGTCCTGCGCGGGCTGATCGCCCGAAGGTTGTTCTGCGGGAGCCTCTTGCGCAGCCGGGTCCTCCTCGGGAGACGGAGCCTCCCCGCCGACCAGCCCCTGCTCGGCGATGGCGCCAAGCTGAATGGCCAGGCCGGTGATCAGCCCGTTCAGTCCGCGTACCAAGCCGGTGATCGGCGAGGCGAGCACACCCACCAGCTGGCCGTCGAGCACGGTGCGGGCCGGCAGCCTGGCGATGTCCTCGATCTGATCGATCGAGAGCACCTCGCCCTCGAGCGTCCCGCCCTTGAACTGCAAAACCTCGTGCTCGCGGCGAAACCGCGCGATGACCTTGGCGGCCAGAGCGGCGTCGCCGCTGACGAAGGTGAAGGCCGTCGGACCTTCCAGGAGCTCCTTGAGGCTCTCCGCCCCCGCCTGGTCGGCGGCCCGCTCGGTGAGGGAGTTCTTGACCACCCGCAGCGACGCGCCGGCCTCGGCCAGGCGCTCGCGCAGCTCGGCGACCTGGGTCACCGAGATTCCGCGGTAGTCGACGGCATAGATGGCCTGCGACTCCTTGATCTGCGTGGCCACCTGATCGATGACCGCTGCCTTCTCTTCCCTGTTCACGCTGTCGCCTACCTCTGTCTCGTAAGACGCAAAGAGCCCGCAGGCGGGCTCGGAACAGAAACGGTCCTCGAGACATCACCTGCACCGGGCTTACGGTCTGGACCGGCCGGTGGTCTGGGGCTGAATTCAACCCGAGAGCCTAGCTGGTAAGGGTTGGACATGCGGATCGGCTTTCTCGGTGGCGGCTTCCCCGACGCGCAGCGCGCGCTGGTGGACCTGCTGCCCCACGACGAGGTGGGGAGCGCGGAGGAGCTGGGAGCGGTCGACGTGCTGGTACCGGCCATGGGGCGGGTGGACCGCGAGGTGCTGGACTCCCTGCGGCCGCGCCTGGTCCAGCAGTACGGCGCCGGCATCGAGGGGGTCGACCTCGACGCCGCCCGCGAGCGCGCCGTGGCCGTTGCCAACATCCCGGCGGGCATGACCGGCAACGCGGCCGGGGTCTCGGAGATCGCCGTGCTACACCTGCTTGCGCTGGCGCGCGGCCTGCGCGAGGCCCGGGACACGCTGGACGCGGGGCGCCTGGGCGAGCCGATGGGGTTCGGCCTGGACGGGCGCACCGTCACGATCCTGGGCGTCGGGGATATCGGCCGCGAGGTGGCCATCCGGCTCCGGGGCTTCGGGATGAAGCTGGTGGGCGTGGGGCACTCGGCGCAACCCCGTGACGGAGTGGCGGACCTGATCGACGAGTACCTCGGCGTCGATGACCTGCACGGTGCGCTGTCGGATTCGGATGACGTGGTGGTCTGCCTGCCGCTCAGCGATCAGACTCGCGGAATCGTGGGAGAGGCCGAGCTGGGAGCCATGCGCGGCGGCGGCTTCTTGGTGAACGTGGGCCGCGGACCGCTGGTGAAATACGAGGCGCTGCTGTCGGCGCTGCGCTCGGGCCGGCTGCGGGGCGCGGGCCTCGACGTGTTCTGGGACGAGCCGATCGACCCGGCCGATCCGCTGCTGGCCGAGAACGTGTCGGCCACGCCCCATATCGGAGGGCTAACCGAGCGCGCCTGGTGGGCGAACGCCCAGGGATTCGCCGACAACGTCAACCGCTTGCGTGACGGCGAGGAGCTGCGAGGAAGGATCGTCTGACGTTCGCTACGCGGTGACTTCGGCCGGCTCGCCGGCCTCGGCGCTCGTACGCGCGCCGGGATCCACCTTCACGCCCGGGCCCATGGAAGTGGTGAGCGTGACGGTGTGCAGGTAGCGGCCCTTGGCGGCGGCCGGCTTGGCCCGGTTGATCTCGTCGATCAGCGCCGCGTAGTTCTCGAGCAGGTCGCCCTCCGCGAAGTCGGCCTTGCCGATCGGCAGGTGCACGATCGCGTGGCGATCGGTGCGGTACTCGACCTTGCCGGCCTTGCTCTCCGAGACGGCGCGCGCGACATCGTTGGTCACGGTCCCGACCTTGGGGTTGGGCATCTTGCCCTGCGGCCCCAGCACCCGGCCCAGACGGCCCACCACCGGCATCATGTCCGGCGTGGCGATGGCCACGTCGAAGTCCGAGAAGCCCTCCTCGATCCGCTTGGCCAGGTCGTCGTCGCCCACGTGATCGGCGCCGGCGTCGGTGGCCTCGCGGGCCTTGTCGCCCCTGGCGAACACCGCGACGGTCATCTCCTTGCCCAGGCCGTTGGGCAGCGAGATCGTGCCGCGCAGCTGCTCCTCGGCGTGGCGGACATTCAGTCCGGTGCGGATGTGCACCTCGACGGTCTCGGGGAACCTGGCCCCCTCGAATGACTTGATCACGCCCAGGGCGTCGGAGGGCGTGTACTGGCGCTCGCGATCGACCTTCTCGAGGTTGTTGCGGTAGCGCTTTCCGTGCTTGGCCATTCCGGGGTTACCTCCGTGGGGCATCCACGCCCCGCGTCCGATGAGCTTGTTCGGCGTCACGCCTCACTTTGCTACCTCCACGCCCATGGAGCGAGCCGTGCCCTCGATGATCTTCGACGCGGCATCGATGTCGTTGGCGTTGAGATCGGGCATCTTCTTCTCGGCGATCTCGCGGATCTGCACAGAGGTGATGCGCCCGACCTTGTTGCGATTGGGCTCGCCCGAGCCCTTGTCCAGGTTGATCGCCTGCTTGATGAGCACGGCGGCGGGCGGCGTCTTGGTGATGAACGTGAACGAGCGGTCCTCGTAGACCGTGATCTCCACCGGGGTGGTGGTGCCGTTCTCGTTCTGGGTCTGGGCGTTGAACGCCTTGCAGAACTCCATGATGTTCACGCCGTGCTGGCCCAGGGCGGGGC
>JBPCNQ010000130.1:0-4041 GCA_051001095.1 Thermoleophilaceae bacterium | reverse complement strand
CCGTAGACCCAGATGGTCGAGGCGTACAGCACGCGCCTGAGGCCGCTGGCCCGAGCGGCCTCGAGCACGTTGAGCGTGCCGCGCGCGTTCAGCTCCTCCGAGCGCGCCGGGTTCCTGGTCACCTCGTCCACGTCCGCCGCGGCCGCCAGGTGGGCCACCGCCTCGCACCCCCGCATACCGCGCTTCAGTGCGTCCACGTCCAGCACGTCGCCGATCACCGTCTCGACCTCACCCGGTGCGTGGTGGGGCGAGGCGATGACGTCGTAGAGCACCGGCTCGTGGCCCGCCCTGCCCAGCGCATCGATCACGTGCGATCCGATGAATCCTGCCCCTCCCGTGACGAGGATCCTCATGCCCCTGCCTCCAGTGTCTCGAGTGATGCCGCCTCGGGACGGTAGTAGAGCGGCACGCACCAATGGTTCTCGGCGACCCAATCGCTGTTGGGCAGCGCCGTCCCGTCGCCCCAGCGGCGGTGGCATGGATCGTCGTACACCTTGCCCGTGGATCGCTCGATGGACTCGAACACGAGGTACTTGTACAGCCCCGAGGCCATCCCGTCGGGCAGCTCCACCCGCGCCGGGTGCAGTGGGTCGAGCAGTACCCGCGCCGCGGCGTTCTTCCAGGCAACCACCTCCTCCATGCGCTCCACGGCCACGATTCCCAGGGCGGCGGTGAACTCGCTCATGCGGTGGTTCAGCCCTTCGATCTCGAAGTCGGGCTTGCCGTAGTTGCGGTAGGCGCGGGCGTGGGCGATCAGCTCGGGATCGGCGGAGACCAGGACGCCGCCCTCGCCGGTGGAGACGGTCTTGGTCGCGTACAGCGAGTAGACGCCCGCGTCGCCCCAGGTGCCCGGGCGCCGGCCGTTCCAGCTCGCGCCGTGGGCATGGGCGCAGTCCTCGAGCAAGAAGACGCCCTGCTCTCGGCACAGGCCGGCGATCCGCTCGACGTCGAAGGCGATGTGCCCGCCGATGTGCACGAGCACCGCGGCCCGCGGGCGGTGCTCGGCCAGCTTGGAGGCGAAGTCCTCGAAGGAGGCGCACAGGTCGTGGCGATTGCAGTCCACGAACACGGGGCGAGCACCCGCGGCGATGATCGCCAGCACGGTGGCCGGGAAGGTGTTGGAGGGACAGAGCACGGTCTCGCCCGCCACTCCGGCGAAATCGAGGGCGGCCATGGCCCCGCCGCTCCACCCCGAGAGGGCGACGGCGTCGCACCCGTTCCAGTCCGCCCACAGCGCCTCGAACCGCGCGACCAGCCCGGCTTCGGTCCACCTCTGCGAGTCGAGCACTCCGTCCCACAGCTCGTGCAGGCGGGCCCTGTCGCGCTCGTCGAAGCCGATGGCGAAGCGCCCGATCTCGTGCAGGGCGTGGTCCAGCTGGGTGTCGCCGGGGGCGGGCACTCTTTAATGGTCGCTGTGGACACGCTCGACTTCGGTGCCGACGGCCTCTTGCCCTGCATCATGCAGGACGCCACCACCGGAGAGGTGCTGACCCTCGCCTACATGAACCAGGAGGCGCTGCGGCGCACACGCGAGACCGCGGAGATGCACTTCTGGAGCCGCTCCCGCGGCGAGCTGTGGCGCAAGGGCGATACGTCGGGAAATACCATGCGCCTCCGCGCCCTGCGCTACGACTGCGACGCCGACGCCCTCGTGGCGCTTGTCGACGCCTCGGGCCCGGCCTGCCACACCGGTGAGCGCAGCTGCTTCTTCTCCGGGGACACCGAGCCCCAGCCCGCCGAAGCGCTGGCCGCGCTCGAGCGCACGATCGCCGAGCGCAAGAGGGCCGGCGACACCGGCGTGAGCTATACCGCCACCCTGGTGGCCGACCCGGGCATGATCGGCGACAAGGTGCGCGAGGAGGCCGAGGAGGTGACCCGGGCCGCGCGTGGGGAGTCCGACCAGCGCGTATACGAGGAGGCGGCCGACGTGCTCTACCACCTGACGGTGCTCCTGGCCGCACGCGACCTGGATCTGACCGGCGCCTTCGAGGAGCTCAATGCGCGCCGGCGCTGAGCCGGCCGGCCTGGCCATCACGCCGACCCTGAAGGAGGCGCGCGCCCTGGCCCGGGAGCACACGCTCGTGCCGCTGCGCCACACGTTCATCGCCGATACCGAGACCCCGGTGTCGGCCTACCTCAAGCTGCGCGGCGAGGGGCCGTCGTTCTTGTTGGAGTCGGCCGAGCAGGGCACGCGCTTCGGGCGCTGGTCGTTCCTGGGCTACCGCCCCCGCACGACCATCCGGATCGATGCCGGAGTCCTCACCGTGGGCGGCGAGCCACGCGGCTTCGCGGACCCCTACGCCGTGGTCACCGAGGAGCTGGAGCGCTATCGCCGCGCGCCGCTTGGAGGGCTGCCGCCCTTCGCGGGCGGCGCGGTGGGGCTGTTCGGCTACGACCTGGTGCGCACCGCCGAGCCCGCCGTGGGGGAGGCAAACCCGGATCCGCTGGGCATGCCCGACATGGCGCTGATGGTGTCCGACGTGATGGTGGCCTTCGACCACCTGCGCCACGAGGCCACGATCCTGGCCAACGTGTTCGTGGACGGCGACGTGGAGACGGCCTACGCGGCCGCCGTCGCGTCGATCGCGGAGGTGCGCGAGCGCCTGGCCTCTCCCGCCCCCCAGCTCGGCGTGCGGGGGGAGGGGGTGGCGACGCAGTTCGAGTCCAACGTGGGCTCCGCGGGATTCGAGGCCTCGGTCAGCCGCTGCGTCGAGTACATCCGCGCGGGCGACGCCTACCAGGTGGTGCCCAGCCAGCGCTGGAGCGCGCCGGCGTCATCCGAGGCGTTCTCGATCTACCGCGGGCTGCGGGCGGTCAACCCCAGCCCGTACATGTACTTCCTCGACTTCGGCGACTTCGAGATCGCCGGCGCCTCTCCGGAGTCGCTGGTCAAGGTTCAAGGGCGCTCCGCCTTCCAGCGCCCGATCGCCGGGACCCGCCCGCGCGGGGGATCGGCCGCCGAGGACGCCCGCCGGGCCGAGGATCTGCTGTCCGACGAGAAGGAGCGCGCCGAGCACGTGATGCTGGTGGATCTGGCCCGCAACGATCTCGGCCGGGTATGCGAGTACGGCTCGGTGTCAGTCGACGAGCTGATGGTGGTGGAGACCTACTCCCACGTCCTGCACATCGTCTCGGGGGTGTCGGGCACGCTGCGCGAGGACGTGGCCCCGATCGACGCCCTGCGCGCGTCGTTGCCGGCCGGCACGCTTTCCGGCGCCCCCAAGATCCGCGCCATGCAGATCATCGAAGAGCTCGAGCCGGTCAAGCGCGGCCCCTACGGAGGCTCGGTGGGCTACCTGTCCTACTCGGGTGACCTGGACACCTGCATCTACATCCGCTCGGCGCTCGTCAAGGATGGCTGGGTGCACGCCCAGGCCGGCGGCGGCGTGGTGGCCGACTCCGATCCGGGCTACGAGCGCCGGGAGTCAGAGGCCAAGGCGGGGGCGGTGTTCGAGGCGGTGGAGCTGGCCCGGAAGCAGGCGGACTGGGCATGAACATCCTGGTGATCGACAACTACGACTCCTTCACCTACAACCTCGTCCAGTACGTGGGCGAGCTGGGGGGGCGGCTCGAGGTGGTGCGAAACGACGCGGCCACCGTCGATGACCTGCTGGGCCGGGGCCACGATCGGGTGATCGTCTCCCCGGGCCCGTGCACACCGGCGCAGGCGGGTATCTCCACCGAGGCCGTCCGCCGCTTCGCCGAGGAGGGCGTTCCCGTTCTGGGGGTATGCCTGGGACACCAGGCGCTGGCCACCGCCTTCGGCGGCACGGTGGTGCGGGGCGAGCCCGTCCACGGCAAGACCGCGGTGATCGAGCACGACGGGCAGACGATCTTTCGCGGGCTCCCGTCACGGCTGACCGTGGGGCGCTACCACTCGCTGGTGGTGCACCCCGACCTCCCGGAGGAACTGGAGCGATCGGCGGCCTGCGGCGACACGATCATGGCCCTGCGCCACCGCGATCTGCCCGCCGAGGGGGTGCAGTTCCACCCGGAGTCGGTGCTCACGGGGGAGGGGATGGGCATACTGCGCAACTTCCT
>JBPCNQ010000129.1:0-2657 GCA_051001095.1 Thermoleophilaceae bacterium | reverse complement strand
TGCGAAAGGAGCTGTGGGCGTTCACCGAGAACCGGATCGGCGTCCGCTTCGAGTACGAGAGCCGGGACGCCGACGGGCAGTGGTGGCGCTCCTACGGCAACGAGATGTGGGAGTTCGCCGACGACGGCCTGATGCGGCGCCGCTTCGCCTCCATCAACGACACGCCCATCGAGGAGAGCGAGCGCCGCCTGGGCGGCTGAGCGTACTGCCGGGCTCGGGTTCGGTCCGTCGCCCCGCGGGCGCCTTGTCAGAGCCAGTCAGAATCCGCGGGCGATGGCCACGGCCCGCCTGGAGCGCACCGAGCTTCACTGGAAGCTGTCCCCCGAGCGGGCGGCCCTGCTGGTGCGCGACGACGAGCGCGGCTTCGCGCTGATCGGGAGGTGGGCCGGGGGCGGAGCGCTGATCGGCTCGGAGCCGGAGCGCGTGGCCGTGGCGGAGGACGACCCGCTGTCGCTGATGAGCGACCAGCCGGCTGTCGAGGGCATGCCCGGCGAATTGGGCGCGGTGGGTGGCGGCTGGTTCGGCTACCTCGGCTACGCGGTGGGTCGGCGCGTCGAGCGGCTCGACCCCGGGCCCCCTCGCCCCCGCCTGCTGCCCGACTTCGCGCTGGCCTTCTATGACCACCTGCTGCGCCTGGACGATCAGGGGCGGTGGTGGTTCGAGTGCTTGTGGACCCCGTCGCGGTCGTACGCCCTGGCCGAGCGTCTGGCGCTTCTGCGCGGTCGGGCGGAGGACGATCCCCGCAGCCGCCCGTTCGCCACGGGCCCCTGGCGCACGACTCCGGGCCCGGCTGGACACGAGCTGGCCGTGGCCGCGTGCCGCGAGCGCGTACACCAGGGCGATCTGTTCCAGGCCAACGTGGGCCTGCGCCTGTCCTCGCGCCTGCGGGGCGACCCTGCCGACCTGTTCGCCGCCGGCGTTCGGGCGCTGCGCCCCGACCGCGCCGCCCTGGTCTGCGGTCCGTGGGGCGCGGTGGCCAGCCTGTCGCCCGAGCTGTTCCTGGAGCGCCACGGGCGGCGCGTGCGCAGCGCCCCGATCAAGGGCACCCGTCCGCGCCCCGCGGATCCCGTGGGGGCCGAGCGCGAGCGCCGGCGCCTGGCCGGCGCGCAGAAGGACCGGGCCGAGAACACGATGATCGTGGACCTGGTGCGCAACGACCTGGGGCGGGTCTGTCGGCCCGGCTCGATCGAGGTGCCCGCCCTGGCCGAGCCGCGGGCGCACGCGGGCGTATGGCATCTGGTGTCCGAGGTCACAGGAGAGCTGGCCGAGGGGGCGACGGATGCCGATCTGCTGCGCGCCGCCTTTCCCCCGGGCTCGGTGACGGGCGCGCCCAAGATCGCGGCCCTGAACGCGATCGCCGAGCTGGAGAGCACCGGTCGAGAGACCTACACCGGGGCGATCGGCTTCGCCAGCCCGCTGGCCGGCATGGAGCTGAGCGTGGCCATCCGCACCTTCGAGGTCCGCGGAGGGAAGGCGTGGCTGGGCGTGGGTGGCGGCGTGGTGGCCGACTCCGAGCCCACGGCCGAGGCGCGCGAGTGCATGGTCAAGGCAGCACCGCTGCTGGCGGCGATCGGAGCCGAGACGGTGGGGCCCCGAGGCGAGCGGGCCGCTGCCCCGGCCCCGCTGCGCATCGGCCCCCGGCCCGTGCCCCGACCCGACCCGGCGGCCGGCGTATTCGAGACGCTGCTCGTGCGCGACGGCGCGCCCGAGCAGCTGACCGCGCACCTGGCGCGGATGGCGGCGAGCGTGGGCGCCCTCTATGGCACCGCGCTGCCCGATGGACTGGGAGATAAGGCGACCGCCGCAGCTGCCGCCACCCGCGGGCCGGCCCGCATGCGCGTGGACTGCGTGCCCGATGGGGGTGGCCTGCGGACTGCCGTGGTGGTGACACCGCTTTGCGCACCGCGTCCGCCGGTCGTCCTGGCAGCCGTCACCGTGCCGGGCGGACTCGGCGCCCATAAGTGGATTGACCGGCGGCTGCTGGACGCCCTCGCTCGGGTCACGACGCCTGCGCTCCCGCTGCTGTGCGACCTCGATGGCCTGGTGCTGGAGAGCGTCCGCTCCAACGTCTTCGCCATCGAACGGTCCGGCGACCTGGTCCCGCCTCCCCTGGATGGACGCATCCTGTCCGGAGTCACGCGGGCGGCAGTGATAGCCCGAGCCGGGGCCGAAGGCCGAACCGTGCGCGAGGAGCCGCTGTCTCTGGACAGGCTGCGTGAGGCCGGCAAGGCGTTCACCACAGGATCACTCGGCGGAGTCGAGGCGGTCACGTCACTGGACGGAGTCCGCCTGGCTCGACCGGTGCCCGGCAGTGACGGCTAGCGCGCACCCGGTCGGCTCAGGCCGTGCGCCTCCGCCGGATCCGGATCGCCTCCGGCCTTGGGCGCCGAGCTCGCCGGCTCTTCACCTTCTTTCTTTACCTCGTTGGTGCCGATGGCGCTGTGGACGGCCGGCGAGCTCGCCAGCGAGTGCGTGCCCAACGTGACCACCCCCAGCGAGATCGCGAGCGTGGCGAGCACGAACGGATTGGGGCTCCAGCCCTCCCCGGCGAGCAGGGGGGCCAGCAGTACCGACGCGACGATCTGCACGACCAGCACGACGGGAAAGACACGTATCGCGGAGCGGCTCTGAAGGGCGGTCATCTCGCTCAGCAGCCC
>JBPCNQ010000128.1:0-7172 GCA_051001095.1 Thermoleophilaceae bacterium | reverse complement strand
GCGAAGGGGATCGGCTGTACCCGCGCGGGCGTGATAGAGACCACCTTCAAGGACGAGACCGAGACCGACCTGTTCGGCGAGCAGGCCGTGCTCTGCGGTGGCGTGTCCGAGCTGGTCCAGGCCGGCTACGACACACTGGTCGAGGCTGGCTATGACCCCAAGATGGCCTACTTCGAGTGCATGCACGAGCTCAAGCTGATCGTCGACCTGATGTACGAGAAGGGTCTCGCGGGAATGCGTTACTCGATCTCCAACACGGCCGAGTACGGCGACTACACGCGTGGCCGGCGCGTAATCACCGACGACACCCGGGCCCACATGAAGGAGATCCTCACCGAGATCCAGAATGGTGACTTCGCCCGTGAGTGGATCGCCGAGAACCGTGCCGGCCAGGAGAGCTTCCTGCGCATGCGCGAGCAGCAGGCCGGCACCGAGATCGAGCGCGAGGGCAAGAACCTGCGCGCCAAGATGGACTGGATCGACACGGAGTTCTGACGATGCCGCGGACGGAGCCGACATCCATGCCGGCCCCGTGACGATGCCGCGGACGGAGCCGACATCCATGCCGGCCCCGTGAACTCCGGAGGATTCCTGCCACCCGAGCCCGGCGGGCACGGACCGGCTTTGACACCGCCCCCGCCGGCGGCTGCGCCGTCGCCACAGCCGGCGTGGCAGCAGCCCGGCTGGGGCCACGCGCCGGGCGAGCCCGACAACGGCCCCGCGGTCACCGGCTTCGTCTTCTCCATCTCGAGCCTCGGCCTGCTGGTGCTCACCGTCTCGTTCTCCACCATCGTCTCACTGGGGCTCGGGATCGCGGGCATCGTCATGTCTCGCAAGGGCAAGCGGCTCGTCCAGGACGGCCACACCCGCAAGCACAAGGATCTGGCGATGGCCGGCTTCGTGATCGGGATCGTCTCGACCGTGCTGGCTGCCCTGGCCACGCTGTTCTGGATCGCTCTCGTGGTCTACGACGCCGTCGATGACGGCGCCCGTCAAGGATTCGGGGACGGCCTCGACGAGAGCAACGGGGATCCGGCGTTCCTGCGCCTCGCGACGGCGTCCGTGCGGCTGCTCGGAGTCACCCTGTCGTGAGCAGGGCGGTCGCAGCGCTGGCCGCGCTCGTCGCGACGGGCACGCTCCTGGCGCTGCCGCCCGATGCGCGGGCCCGGCGCCCCACGGCGCCCGTGGTCATGGTCGTGTTCGACGAGATGCCACTGGTCTCGCTCCTTGACGGGCGCGGCCGGATCGACCGGGTCCGCTACCCGAACCTCGCTGCCCTGGCGCGCGAGGCCACCTGGTACCCCAACGCCACCACCGTCTCCGACGCCACCAAGCTCGCGATCCCGTCCATCCTGGACGGACGCACGCCGAAGGTCGGTCGCCCCGCCACCTACCGCGGCCACCCCCGCAACATCTTCACGCTGCTGTACGCCCGCGGCTATCGCCTGAAGGTGGGGGAGGAGGCCACGAGCCTGTGCCCCTACCGCGGATGCCGGCGCCGCCACAACGCGCACTACTTCCTCTCGCGCGACCGGCTCGGCCGCTTCGAGCGTTTCATCGACGCGATCGGCAACGCCAAGCAGCCGACGCTGTACTACAAGCACGCGCTGCTTCCCCACGTGCCGTGGGTGTTCACTCCCTCGCTGCGGCGCTACGACCGCAACGTCCTGGGTCCGATTCACGGCCTCAACTCCAGTGACCGCAGCGTGTTCGACGCCACCCTTGTCCGACAGTCCTGGCAGCGCCACCTGCTGCAGGTGGGGGCGGCGGACACGCTGGTGGCACGGCTGATCGCGCGGATGAAGCAGACGGGCATCTATGACCGCGCGACGCTCGTGGTCATGGCCGATCACGGCGTCTCCTTCCGCGTCGGCGCCACCGACCGGCGCACGATCGTGCCCGCCAACGCATTCGACATCGCGCCCATCCCGCTGTTCATCAAGGCGCCCGGACAGCGGGCCGGCCGGGTCAACCGCTCGCTGATCCGCACCTACGACGTGCTGCCCACGGTCGCCCACCAGATCGGGCTGCGGCTGCCGCGCGGGCTCAACGGCCGGGCAGCCACCAACGCCAGGGTGCGACGCCGCGGCAGCGTCAGCGTGCTCTCGCGCGCCCCGATCCACCGGCTGACCTTCTCCCGCGGTGGGCTGGCGGGCGGACGCAAGCGGGCCCTGCGCCGGAAGCTGAGCCTGTTCGGCTCGGGCCCGCGCAGCCTGTTCGACTTCGGGCCCAACCGGCCAATGCGCGCCCGGCGGGTCTCCACGCTGGAGGTGCTGGGCGGGGGCCGGCTGCGCGCCACACTCAACGAGGCGCGTGCCTACAGTCACGTGAGTAGTCGGTCCGCCTTCGTCCCCACCCATGTGACCGGACGGATATCGGGCGGTCGCCGCGGCGCGCGGCGCGACATCGCCGTGGCGGTCAACGGCCGCGTCTGGGGCTTGACGCGGAGCGTCCACATCCGCGGCAACCCGGCCGAGTACTACTCGGTTCTGATCTCCGAGGACGTCCTGCTGCCGGGCGCCAACCGGATCGACGTATTCAGCGTGGGTCACAGCCGCGGTCGCTACCTCCTGCGGCGGCTGCGCTAAAGTGGACCGCCCCGCGACTGGCGTCATCTAGGTGGAGAAAACCACCGGGGAGTGGGGGAGAGCAGGATCTCGCCGCGCGCCTGGGCAGCCCGTTCGTACGACCCCGATGAGGAGCCGTCGCCCATGACGACCGCAACCCTGGAGATCCCGCGAGACCTAAAGCCCGCCGACGGCCGCTTCGGCTGCGGCCCGTCCAAGGTCCGCCCCGAGCAGCTCGAGAGCCTGGCTTCGGAGGGGATCGCGCTGATGGGCACATCCCATCGCCAGAAGCCCGTCAGGGCGCTGGTGGGCCGCGTGCGGGAGGGACTCGGCGAGCTGCTCGGCCTCCCCGACGGCTACGAGATCGTGCTCGGCAACGGAGGGACCACCGCCCTGTGGGACGCGCTGGCCTTCGGCATGGTCCGCAAGCGTGCCCTGCACCTGACCTACGGCGAGTTCTCCGCCAAGTTCGCCAAGGTCACCACCGGCGCCCCCTTCCTCGATGACCCGGTGGTGCACGCGGCCGAGCCCGGCTTTGCCCCGGTGCCCGCCTCCGACGCATCGTGCGACGTCGTCGCCTGGGCCCACAACGAGACCTCGACCGGAGTGATGGTGGACGTCGAGCGTCCCGAGGGCGCCGCCCTGGTGCTGATCGACGCCACCTCGGGCGCCGGCGGCCTGCCCCTGGATGCGAGCCGAGCCGACGCCTACTACTTCGCCCCCCAGAAGTCCTTCGCCGCCGACGGGGGCCTCTGGCTGGCGGCCCTGAGCCCCGCTGCGCTCGAACGAGTCGAGGAGCTGGCCGGCGCCGACCGCTGGATCCCCGACTTCCTCTCGCTGTCCACCGCCGTCGAGAGCTCGCGCAAGGACCAGACCTACAACACCCCCGCGGTGGCGACCCTGTGGCTGCTGGCCGAGCAGGTCGACTGGATGAACGCCAACGGCGGCCTGCACGACTTCTGCGTCAGGCGCACGACCGAGTCCTCCTCGCACCTCTACGGCTGGGCGCAGGAGTCCGACTTCGCCTCGCCCTTCGTGACCGAGGCCGGGCACCGCTCGCTGGTGGTGGGCACGGTCGACTTCTCCGACGAGGTCGACGCCGCCGCCGTGGCCGCCACCCTGCGCGCCAACGGCATCGTCGACACCGAGCCCTACCGCAAGCTGGGCAGAAATCAGCTGCGGGTGGGCATGTTCCCGGCCGTCGAGCCCGACGACGTCAGGGCGCTGACGGCCTGCATCGACTACGTGGTGGAGGGCCTGCGGTGACCAAGGTCCTCGTCAAGGAGCAGATCGGCGACAGCGGCGTCAAGCTGCTGCGCGACTCGGGCTTCGACGTCGAGCTGGGCGCCGATTGGGAGGACGGTGAGCTCGAGTCGCGCATCGGCGAGTTCGACGGCATGCTGATCCGCTCGGCCACCAAGCTGACCGCCGAGCTGATCGAGCGGGCCGAGCGCCTCAAGGCCGTCGGCCGCGCCGGCGTGGGGGTCGACAACGTGGACGTGGACGCCGCAACCCGCCGGGGCATCGTGGTGGCCAACGCCCCCCAGTCCAACGTGATCACCGCCGCCGAGCACACGATGGCGCTGCTCACCTCGCTGGCCCGCAACGTGCCCCAGGCCCACGCTTCGCTGGTGGGCGGCGCCTGGGACCGGTCGAAGTACTCGGGCGTGGAGCTGTATGAGAAGACGCTGGGCATCATGGGCTTCGGCCGCATCGGCCAGCTCGTGGCCCAGCGCGCCCGCGGCTTCGGAATGCGCGTGCTGGCCTTTGACGCCTTCGTGGCCGGGGAGCGCTTCTCCGAGCTGGGCGCCGAGCGCGCCGACTCCTCCGACCAGGTCTACGCCGAGGCCGACTTCATAACCGTGCATCTGCCCAAGACGCCCGAGACCGAGGACTGGCTCGATGCCGCCGCCTTCGCCAAGATGAAGGACGGCGTGCGCATCCTCAACGTGGCCCGCGGTCCGCTGGTGGTCGACGAGGACCTAAAGGACGCGCTCGACTCGGGGAAGGTCGCGGGGGCGGCGCTGGACGTCTTTCGCAGCGAGCCGATCACCGATCATCCGCTGTTTCGCTACCCCAACGTGATCGTCACGCCGCACCTCGGGGCCTCCACCGCCGAGGCCACGGACCGCGCCGGGTACCAGGCCGCCGAGCAGGTGGTGGCCGCGCTGACCGGCGGAGTCGTGACCACGGCGGTCAACGTGCCGGCCGTGGGCGGTGAGGACATGGAGGCGCTGGGGCCATACCTGCCGCTAGCGGTCGACCTGGGCCGGATAGGCACCGCGCTGGCCGAGGGCACGTCGATCGACGGCATCGAGGTCGAGTACCTCGGCCGCATCGCCGAGCGCGACACCCGCCTGCTCACCGTGCAGGTGCTCAAGGGGGCCCTGGCGGGGCGTACCGAGGAGCCGGTCAACGACGTGAACGCCCCCTCCCTGGCCGAGGAGCGCGGAATCGACGTGCGCGAGACACGAAGCGCCACCGCCCGTGACTTCGCCGACCTCGTGCGGGTGACCGTCCGCTCGGGCGAGGCGGAGACCCGGGTGGTGGGCACCGTGTTCGGCCAGCGCCACCGGCCCCACCTGCTCGAGGCCTGGGGCGCGCGGTTCAACGTGCAGCGCGAGGAGAACCCGGCCATCTTCCGCTACCGCGATCAGCCCGGCCGGATCGGCCGGGTGGGCACCCTGCTGGGGGAGGCGAGCGTGAACGTCTCCTCGGCCGCGGTCGGCCACCACGGCGAGGACGAGCGGCCCGAGGAGGCGGTGATGGTGGTGACCACCGACGGGCCGGTCTCCCGGGAGGTGGTAGACGAGATCGCGTCCGAGGACGGCTTCGTGGCGGGGCGGACGGTGACGCTCTGAGCTGCGCCCGTGAACGGGCAGTCCCGCCGCTCGCAACAGAGCGACGACCTCGCGGTAGCGGGGCTGTGCTGTTCGCTGTCGAGCCTGGTCCTGCTCGTGGTCGGCGTCCCGTTCACCGCGGGGTTATCCATGCTGCTCTCGGGGCCGCTCGGGATCGCGGGCGTGGTGTGCGGGCTGCTCGGCCGCCGCAAAGCCGATCGCGGCGAGGCCGCCGGGCGAGGGATGGGTCAGGCCGCCTTCGTAGCCGGAATCGTCTCGCTGGCGCTGCACGTGGTCGTCGTGATCCTCGGGATAGTGCTGATCGTCGCCGCGCTCGACGGGCTGAAGGACTTCGATCTGCCCTCCCCCGACGGCCCGGGGCCGAGCACCAATCCGCCGGCCTCGTGGCTGGGACGACGAGGCCCTGCTAGAGCTCGCCACCGCCGAGCGCCGGATCATGGTCACCTTCAACGTCAGGGACTTCCCGCGCGTCGTCGGCGAGTGGGCAGCGGCCGGGGAGCACCACGCCGGTTGTCTGATGTTCGTGGGCATCGATCACGGCGAGTTCGGACTGATCCTCGCGGTGGTCGAGGCCGCAGCGTCCGGCCGGCCAGAACAGGACGACTGGCGCGACCACGCGAGCTGGGGTACGCGGGAGACGTGACATGGGGGCCGCTCGTTCACGTGCGGTAGGCTGAAAGCCGATGTCGTTCCCGCTCGACCTCCGACTTCTCCTCCTCCCCCCTCGGGGGGAATAGCGCGTCGCGGCCGCCTGAGCCGCAAGCAGAGGAGAAGGCAGGACCGAAGCGGTAGGAGCGCAGCCGGACGTTGTCCGGCGAGCACCGCACCGAGATACTCAGTAGGAGCGCAGCCGGACGTTGTCCGGCGAGCACCGCACCGAGATGATCAGAAGGGGACGACATGGCAGCACCACAGCCCACACGTGACGCCGCAAACCGCGTACTCATCTTCGACACGACCCTGCGCGACGGCGAGCAGTCGCCGGGCATCTCGCTGAACAGGGCCGAGAAGCTGGAGACCGCCCATCAGCTCGCCCGGCTGAACTTCGACGTGATCGAGGCTGGCTTTCCGATCGCCTCGCCGGGCGACTTCGAGGCCGTCGAGGCGATCGCCCGCGAGGTGCACGGCCCCGTGATCTGCGGGCTCGCCCGCGCCGGCGCCGGCGACATCGATTCCGCCTGGAACGCGATCAAGGATTCCGAGCGTCCGCGCATCCACACCTTCATCTCCACCAGCGACATCCATATCGAGCACCAGATGCAGACCACGCGCGAGGACGTGAAGGGCCAGGCCCGGGCTGCCGTGGCCCACGCCAAGGGCTACTGCGACGACGTCGAGTTCTCGCCCATGGACGCCTCGCGGTCGGATCTTCAGTTCACCGCCGAGGTGCTGCAGATAGCCCTGGACGAGGGGGCCACCACGATCAACGTGCCCGATACCGTGGGGTATTCGTTGCCCCAGGAGTACGCGGGCATGTGGGACGAGCTCTATCGCCTGGTCCCCGACCTAACCCGGGTGAGCACCTCCACGCACTGCCACGACGACCTCGGCGTCGCGGTGGCCAACTCGCTCGCAGGCGTCGAGGCGGGCTGTCGCCAGGTGGAGTGCGCCATCAACGGCATCGGTGAGCGCGCGGGCAACGCGTCACTCGAGGAGATCGTGATGCTGTTCAAGACCCGCGAGGCCGCGCACGGGTTCTGGACCGGCGTCGAGACCACCGAGATCGCGCGCACCAGCCGCCTGA
>JBPCNQ010000127.1:0-3348 GCA_051001095.1 Thermoleophilaceae bacterium | reverse complement strand
GGCCTGATCATGCTGTTCCGGCTGGTGCCCCAGCGGGTGGTGGGCACCGACGTGCTCCACGCGGCGATCCTTCTGTGGGCCGCGGCCCTTGCCCACATCGTGGCCGGCAACGTGGACTTCGCGCTGGCGGGCAACATCCTGGCCGGGTCGATCCCGGGAGTCTGGGCGGGCAGCCACCTGGCCGTACGCATACCGGTGGCGACCCTGCGCACGATCCTCGCCGTCGTGCTGATCGGGTCCGGGGTCGGGCTGCTGACCAAGGCGGGCCTGGACGTGCCCCCGGCGGTGCTCGGCGCGTTCCCCGTCGCGGTGGCGCTGGTCCTCGGAAGCGTGGCGCTGCGCGCGCGCCACGCCGAGAGCAGCGACGCGGTCAGACGGGCGCCGCCGCCACTGCCGTCGCGAAGCTAGGCGCCGCGGTTGCGCGAACGAGTCGCCGTACCGCTCCGGTGTGGAGAGATGGCGCGATGGTCGTAGTGCCGGGACAAACACAACGCATCGCGAGCTTCCGCATACCTAAGCTGCGCCCTGTGCAGCTCGTCCGCATCGCACTCGTCGGTGCCTGCTCGCTCCTCGTGAGCGGGTGTGGCTCAGGAGGAAGCGATCAGGGCGGTGACCGGGAGCAGATCAAACAGGTCATCGCGAAAGGACAGCGAGCCCTTGCGGCCAACAGGCCGGCGGCCGTGTGCCGGTTGATGACCGCCCGCGCGCGCCGGCGCAGCCTGGGGTTCGGCTCCGAGTACACGGGCACCGGACGCCGCGCTCGGTCGGAAGCGCCACGCACCTGCAGGCAAGCCATCGGCGACCAGATCTACTTTGCGCGCCGCTCCCCGAGCCCGAATGTCCCTGACGACCTGAAGAGCCTGGAAGACGATCCCGACATCGAGATAGTCGAGATCAGCGGAGCAGCGGCCCATGTCCGCCTGCCGAGGTTCGATGTCGATCTCTACATGTCGAAGTCAGGATCGCGGTGGCGCGCAGATCGAACCGACGATTTCCCGTTCGACGGCAGCACCGGTGAGTAGGGGGGGCTCGGGGCCAACAAAGAGTCGCCGCACGCCCTCAGCGTGGCGACGGCGACGTGGACGCCGCGCCGCCCGCGCGAGGGCATACTCAGCGGATGCGAGGTCGCGGCGGCAGGCCGCCGCTGCGCGCTGCGCGGGCCTGGGAGCTGCGCAGGGCGCGGCCCACCACCAGACGGTCGCGCACGCGACGGCCGGCCAGCGTGCCGGTCGTCCGGGTCCCGCGAACGCGGATGACCCCTCGCGCTGCGGACCTGCCGCGCAGCAGCAGGGTGCCGCGCACCTTTGCGGGTGCACCCAACAGCACGCCGGCCAGGGTGCCCGAGACCTGCACCCCGGGGACGTAGGAGGCGCTCTTCAACGTCAGCCGGTCGCGCTCGATGTCGTAGCTCGCCACCCCGCCCCGCAACCCCCCCGTCCGCAGCGGCTTGGTCTTGCCGCCGAGAAGGGTCTCGATCAGGCTGTCGCCGAGCTGGAGCGCGAGGTCCTCGAGCGAGTCGTCCACGGTCAGGCGCACCGCGCCGATGGTGCGCCCGGGACGCCCCGGCGTGCGGCGTGAGCGCGCGACCTCGCCGAGCGAGAGCGGGGGTGGCCTCTGGGGGAGGGCCTCCCGGCGGCCGCCGCGGCAGGTCGAGGGCGGCGCGCCGCCGGCCAGGAAGCGGCGTGCGGCCCGGAGCGTGCACTTCGTGGCGTCGGAGTCCAGGGTGTCGTGACCGCTGTCCGGCGCCACCAGGACCCGGGCCCGCGGCATCCGCGCCGCCACGGCCCTGGCTCCTTCGACGGGCGTGCGCAGATCGGCCTCGCCCTCGAGCAGCAGCGCGGGCACGTCGGGCAAGCGCCCGCCGGGCACCGGCGCGGTGGGCGCGGAAGGCCACTGGCGGCAGATGCCGATCACGTCGCTCTGGAGCGCTGTCTCAAAGCCGAACGGCCGAAACGCCGACTTCGGCTGGGCGCGCGCGAAGGCCAGCGCCTGACGCCCCCGATCGGCCGGCGGCGCGGTGCGCGCCCAGGGCAGGGGCGACTCCTCGCACACCGCGGCCGCGTAGGCAGCCACGCTGAAGGCCTCGGGCGGCTCGGGCTCGGAGCCCTCCTCGATCGTCGTGGCCCGCGACGCGGCGCGCAGTACGGGCGCCGAGTCGCCCCGCAGGGCGTTGCGCACCAGCCCGGGCACCATGGCACGCAAGCTGGGATCGAAGTCACCGGCCAGCAGCAGGCCGAAGAGGTCGAACCCGGTCAGGCGGCCGGTCATCGCCCTGCCGCGGCGGTCGAACACGCGGCCGCGCAGCGGTCGCTTCTCGATCCGGGCAGCCAGGCGCTCGAGGTCGCCCGCCGGGTTCCGCGTGGAGGCGCGGCAGGAGGACCCCCGGCAGAGGCTGTTCAGCACTCTGGGCACGGATCGAAAGTTCTGCCGGTAGAGGGGGTCCGGCGAGGCTTCGGAGTCCAGGACGGAGTCCAGCACCAGGCGGTCCACACGGTCGGGGTAGCGCTGGGCGTAGGCCAGCGCGGTCTTGGTGCCGTAGGAGATGCCCAGCAGCGCGATCCGGGGAGCGCCGATCGCCTGACGCACCGACTCGAGGTCGTCGGCCGAGTCGCGCGCGGTGTAGAAGGCGCGTTGGGGTCCCAGGCGCGTTGCGCAGTCGGCGGCGGCCCGGCCGGCGCCCATGGTGCCCACGCTCTGCAGAGGCGAGCAGCGCAGGGCGCCTGACAGGCCGGTGCCACGCTGGTCGACCACGTAGACGTCGCGGGCCCGCCGCTCATCGCCCAGGAGGGCGTCCACCGACTCGGGGTCGAAGGAGGCCGTCGAGGACTGTCCCGGGCCGCCGGCCAGCAGGACGAGCGGCGGCCGCACCGGCTCGCGGGCCTTCCTGCGCTCGACTTGGAGCTTCACCTGCCCGGGCACCTGCCCGGCGCGGTCCAGGGGAACGGTCACCCGTATACAGGGCCGGGCGCCCGGGCCGCAGAACGGCGGCTGCGCATCGGCCGACTCCGGCACCAGCAACGCCCCCGAGGTGGCCACGAGCAAGGTGGCAGCAAGTCGCACCCCCCGGAGTATGGGAGAGAACGGCGAGATGTGCGTTGCTGGACGCCCCCCGGGGAGCCGTGGCTCTGATAAGCAAGCGGCCAGGGGCCCCGGGCGGATGGGGATGTGAGCCCGGGCGAACGTTGTCCTCAACAACGCGGCCAGGATCGCCGCGAATGTAGTCTCCCCCGCCGCATGTTCTCCAAGGTCCTGGTCGCCAACCGCGGCGAAATCGCCATCCGCGTCATGCGGACGCTCGAGGAGCTGGGCATCGGCTCCGTGGCGGTCTACTCCGAGCCCGATCGCGAC
>JBPCNQ010000126.1:0-5679 GCA_051001095.1 Thermoleophilaceae bacterium | reverse complement strand
CAGATCTTCAAGGGTTCTCCTTAGGTCTTTGCTCCTGGGGCCAGGCCGGGGTCTGACCCGTGAGGCGACCCTGCCGGCCGCCGATCGCGGATTGTAACCCTTCGTTGACTGACGAGTCAGTCGCTTGACTGAGATGCGTACGGTGCCGAGCTCAGCGGGGCCCAAGCCGCCGTTTACGAGATCGCGCCGCGCTCACGACGTCGGGTCGCCGCCGTTTACGGGATCGGCACGATGCCGATCCCGTCGAGGGCATATTTATTTGATCCGGACTATCCGGTCGTCGCCCTTCTTGGGCTCCCCGCGGCCGTCGCGGTTGGAGGTGGAGATCCAGATCGATCCATCCGGCGCCTTGACCGCGGTCCGGATGCGCCCATAACGGCCGCCCAGCAGCTTGACCGGCTTGCCCGCGCTGGTGCCCTTCAGGCGGATGCGAAAGACGCCGTGGCCCTGCAGGGCGCCGACGTACAGGCGGCTGCGGGCGATCGCCACGCCGCTGGGCGAGGCCTCGTCGGTGCGCCACGCGACCTTGGGGTTGACGAACTTGCCGCCCCGGGTCGAGCCACGCCCCTCGACGATCGGCCACCCATAGTTCTTGCCGCGGTGGATCAGGTTGACCTCGTCGAACTTGTTCTGGCCGAACTCGGCGGCCCACAGGCGGCCCTTGGCGTCCCAGGCGATGCCCTGCGGGTTGCGGTGTCCCAGCGACCAGATACGCGAGCCGGGGATAGGGTTGCCCGCCGGCACCGAGCCAACGGGGTTCATGCGCAGGATCTTCCCGTTCTGGGAGCTTCGGCTCTGGGCGTTGCCGGTGTTGCCGGCGTCGCCGACCGTGGCGTAGAGCTTGCGGTCGGGCCCGAAGGCGATCCGGCCGCCGTTGTGGACCGGCGCGGACTCCAGGCCCTTGAGCACCGTATGCGTGCGGCCGCCGAGCTTGAAGCGCACGATCCGGTTGTCATTGGACGACGTGAAGTAGGCGTAGACCAGCTTGTCCTTTGCGTAATCGGGTGAGACGGCCAGGCCCAGGAGGCCGCCCTCCCCCGCGCCGGTGTCAACTCCGGGCACCCTCATGACCACCTTCTTCCTCCCCCCGGGGCGGGCGATCCGGACGATCCGCCCCGTGGTGCGCTCGGCCACCAGCGCATCGCCGTTTCGCCCCGGCAGAAAGGCGATCCCCCACGGCACGTGGAGGCCGGTGGCGATGGTGCGCACCGAGTCCTTGGCGGCACCGGCCGGGCTCTGGGATGCGGACGCGCCACCCGGGGAAGAGTCACCCGGATTGCCGCCGCAGCCGGCCACGAGGCCGGCGCAGGAGATGGCCAGGGCGAGAAGAACGCGGGTCGAAGTCATCCCCAGCGAAGATAGCTGGCGCCAGGCGTGGGACCGCTGCGAGACCGGGGGTCCGGCGAGCACCGCCCAGGCTTAGCTCAGGCGACGGACTTCTCGATGTAGTCGACGATCTCGTGAACCGAGCTCCCGGGCGTGAAGATCTCGGCCACGCCGAGCTCCCTGGGCTCGGTGATGTCGTCCTTGGGGATCGTCCCGCCCACCACAAGCACCACATCCTCTGCCCCCTGCTCGGCCAGCAGCTTGGCGATGCGGGGCACCAGCGTCATGTGGGCTCCGGAGAGGATCGAGAGGCCTACGGCGTCGGCGTCCTCCTGGAGGACGGTCTCCACGATCTGCTCCGGGGTCTGGTGCAGACCGGTGTAGATGACCTCCATGCCGGCGTCCCGCAGCGCGCGAGCGATTATCTTGGCCCCTCGGTCGTGACCGTCCAGCCCCGGCTTGGCCACCACCACGCGGATCTTCCGCTCGGTGGGGCGCGACTCGGTGGCTGTCTCTGAGTCCGCGGGCGACATGCGAACGCAGTCTATGCCCCCCCAACGGACAAGGACACCCTGAGTTGAACGCGTTCGCGTGCTCGCTGGCCCTGGCCGCGGGACTCGCCTTCTCCGGTCCCCCTCCGAGCACCGAGCGGGTCGAGACGATCATGCAGGACGACGCCACGCTGCTCTACCGCCCGCGGGCCCAGGTGAGGCGGTCGCTGAAGCGGATGGCCCGGCTGGGGGTGGACCGCGTCCGGATCACGGCGAGGTGGGGGCAAGTCGTGCCGCACCGGGAGTGGGAGATCAGGCCCTTCTTCGACGCCACCGACTCCTCGCAGTACGACGCGCACGCTCTGGCGAAGCTGGACCGTGCGGTGAAGGGAGCGCGGGACGAGGGCATGCAGGTCATGCTCGACCTGGGTTTCTTTGCCCCCCGGTGGGCTGTGACGCGGCCCGGCCGCAGCGGCCGCGACGTATGGCGCCCCAGCCCGCGCGAGTTCGCGCGCTTCTCCCGCGCCGTGGCTGAGCGCTACAGCGGCGGATTCCCGGACCCGGCACACCCGGCGCGCAAGCTGCCGGCGGTGCGGCTGTGGACCACCTGGAACGAGCCCAACCACCGCGTGTTCCTGCGCCCGCAGTGGGAGCGCGTCGGCGGGCGCTGGCTCCCGATGACCCCTCACATCTACCGCCGCCTGCACAATGTGGCCTACGACCAGGTCAAGCGCGTATCGGGGAAGAACCGGGTGCTGATCGGAGGCCTGGCGTCCTTCGGCGATCGGGGCCGTGGCCCGGCCCGCGGAATCGGCCCGCTTCGCTTCACCCGCGAGCTGGCCTGCGTGGACGCCAGGCTGCGCCCGCTGCGCCGTCCCGAGTGCCGTGGCTTTGCGCCCCTGCGCGCCGACGGATTCGCCCTCCACCCCTACTCGTTCCACACCGCCCCGGGCGACGTGGCTCCCATTGCCGACCGGGTCCAGATCGGCGAGTTGTCCAAGCTGACGGGGCTGCTTGCCCGGCTCGAGGCGCGCGGCCGCTTTGCCCAGAGGCTGCCGCTGTACATGACCGAGTACGGCTACCAGTCCGACCCGCCCGACCCGGGCGGCATCGACCCGGCCCTGGAGGCGCGCTTCTCCGGCCAGGCTCTGGAGCTGGCCCTGTCAAACCCCGAGGTCCGCTCGTTCCCCCAGTTCCTGCTCTACGACATCGGGCCCGACCGCAGCAAGCCCCTCGGGTCGAGGGCGCGCAACGGGGGGTTCCAGACCGGCCTGTACACCTACGACGGCAAACCCAAGCCGGCGGTCATCCAGGGCTTTCGCCTGCCCTTCGCCGCCACGGCGATCAGGGACGCCGAGGGACGGGCCGGCGTGGAGGCGTTTGGCCAGGTGCGGCCCGGTGAGGGCGTGCAGGTGGTCGAGATCCAGCGCCGCGACCCCAACGCCGGTTGGGTGACCCAGGGCTGCGCCTTCCCCACCGACGGGCAGGGCATATACCGGAGGCGACTGGACTACAGCGGGCTCGGCACCTACAGAGCGCGCTGGGTCCGGTCGGGCGGGCGCTTCGAGCCCAGCGCGGCGGTGGAGGTCGTTGACTGACGCAGGAGCGCAGCCCCGACCGTCAGCGCAGCAGCCGCGCCCCGGTCCTCAGAAGACGGGGGACTCGGTGTAGGAGCCGAAGACCTGTTGCAGCGACTGGACTATCTCGCCCTCGCTGGCGTGGGCGCGGGCGCACCCGATCAACGGGTACATCAGGTTGCGCTTCCCCGCGGCGGCGCCACGCAGCTCGGCCAGGGTCCTCTCCACCGCAGCGGAGTCGCGGCGCGAGCGCACCCCCTCCAGGCGATCCATCTGCTTTCGCTCCAGCGCGGCGTCGATGCGCAGCGTCTCGATCGTGCCCCCGTCGCCCTCGGTGTAGCCGTTCACGCCCACCACTATCCGCCGGCCCGAGTCCACCTCCTGCTGATAGACGAACGACGCGTCGGCGATCTCGCGCTGGGGGTAGTTTGCCTTGACCGCCTCGACCATGCCCCCGAGCTCGTCGATCCTGGCGAAGTAGCCATAGGCCGCCTGCTCCATCCGGTCGGTCAGGTGCTCGACGAAGTAGGAGCCGGCCAGCGGGTCGATCGTGTTGGTCACGCCGGTCTCCTCGGCGATCACCTGCTGGGTGCGAAGGGCCGTGCGCACGGCGTCCTGGGTGGGCAGGGCGAGAGCCTCGTCGTGGCTGTTGGTGTGCAACGACTGCGTGCCCCCCAGCACCGCGGCCAGGCCCTCCAGCGCCGTGCGGGTGATGTTGTTCAGCGGCTGCTGGGCGGTCAGCGACACCCCGGCCGTCTGGGCGTGGGTGCGCATGAGCAGGGACTTCTCGCTCTTGGCGCCGTAGGTGTCGCGCAGCTCGCGCGCCCAGATGCGCCGAGCCGCGCGGAACTTGGCGATCTCCTCGAAGAAGTCGATGTGGGAGTTGAAGAAGAACGACAGCCGCGGAGCGAAGTCGTCCACGTCCAGGCCCCGCTCGATGGCGTGCTCCACGTAGGTGAAGCCGTCCTTCAGCGTGAAGGCCAGCTCCTGCTGGGCGGTCGAGCCGGCCTCGCGGATGTGGTAGCCCGAGATGGAGATCGGGTGCCAGCGCGGCATCTCCTTCGCGCAGTACTCGACCATGTCGGTGACCATCCGCATCGCCGGATCGACGGGGAAGCACCACTCCTTCTGGGCGATGTACTCCTTGAGGATGTCGGTCTGGATCGTGCCCGCCAGCTGCTCGGGGCCCACGCCCTGCCGCTCACCCGCCACCACGTAGTAGGCCAGCATCAGCGCGGCCGGCGCGTTGATGGTCATCGACGTCGAGACCTCGCCCATGTCGATGCCGCTGAACAGCGTCTCCATGTCGAACACGGTGTCCAGCGCCACGCCCTCGCGGCCCACCTCCCCCTCCGAGCGCGCGCTGTCGGAGTCGTGGCCCATCAGGGAGGGCATGTCAAAGGCCGTCGACAGGCCGTGCTGGCCGTGGTCGAGCAGGTAGCGGAAGCGCTCGTTGGTCTCCTCCGCGGTGCCAAAGCCCGCGAACTGGCGCACGGTCCACAGCCGACCGCGGTACATCGAGGGGTACACGCCGCGCGTGTATGGGAACTCGCCGGGGAGGCCGATGGCCTCGCCGATGTCCTCCGGCAGGTCCTCCTCGGTGTAGAGGGGCTCGATCTCCTCCCCGGAGATCGTGCTGAAGAGGGCCTCACGCTCGCCGGATCTCGCGTAGCGCTCGGAGTGCCAACGCTCCTTGGCGGTGGGCTCCCTCGGGCGCGTGGCCATCTCGTCAGAGCCTAGGGCAAGCGGGAGGAGCGCAGCCCGATCGACGATCGGGCGAGCACCGACCGAGACTTACCCCGGAGGAGCCCCAGCCCGACCGAGGCTGTCACTCCTGCTCGTCGTTCTCCTCGTCGGCGGCGTCCCACGTGTCGCCGGTGCCAAAGGGGCCCGGCGCGTCGGAGTGCTGCTTGGTGTCCCACAACCCCGAGGACTCCTCCTCGGCCTGCTTGGGCTGCTGGTCCTGGCCCTTATCGTGCTGGGCCGCCTGAGCCTCGTCGCCAGTGTCGTCCGCGCCCTTGCCTGAGTTTTCTTCGATCATGGCGCGGGGCTACCCAGACCACGTCGGGACTACTCCCTGGAGGTCAGCGGCGCCGCAGCGCCCGCACCAGCCGCCGGCCGCGTCCGCCGCGCAGGCGCCCGGCCACGTATCCACCACCACCGCCCATCAGCGCCAGCGCCCCCACCACGCCGCCGAGCTTGACCCGGCGGGCCAGCTTGTCGAACTTCATGATCCGCCACCCCTCGGCGCGCGCCACCCCCTCCAGCTCGCGGTCGGGGTTGAC